>DATEIF010000113.1:0-2263 GCA_035279205.1 Vineibacter sp. | reverse complement strand
ATGTCCGGTCCCTCGGCGGTGGTCAAGAACGACGAGAACATCCGCAAATCCTATCTCGGCTACTGAGGGGGCGGCACCTTGGAACAGCTCATCCAGCAGATCGCCTCGGGTCTGGCCAACGGCGCGATTTATGCCTGCGTCGCGCTTGCCCTGGTCATGATCTTCGTGTCGACCGACCACATCAATTTCGCCCAGGGCGAGATGGCGATGTTCAGCACGTACATCTCCTGGCAGCTCATCCAGTGGGGCCTCGACTACTGGGTTGCGTTCTTCGTCGCCGTCGCGGTGTCGTTCGTCGCCGGCGTGCTGATCGAGCGCATCGTGTTGCGGCCGCTGCATTCGGCGCCGCTGTTATCGATTGTCGTGGTGTTCATCGGCCTGCTGGCCATCTGCAACTCCGTCGCCGGCACGGTGTGGAGCTATCTGATCAAGGAGTATCCGACACCCTTCCCCAAGGAAGTGTTCGGCTTGTCCGGCCTGATCGGCGCGCATCAGCTTGGCGTCGTCATCGTCACGCTGGTCGTCCTGAGCATGCTCTATGTCTTCTTTCGCTATACGCCGCTGGGCCTGGCGATGCGGGCCGCGGCGCAGAATCCGGTCTCGGCGCGGCTGTCGGGCGTGCGGGTCGACTGGATGCTGGCGCTTGGCTGGGGGCTGGCCGCCGCCGTCGGCGCCGTCGCCGGCATGATGGTGGCGCACATCGTCTACCTCGACCCCAACATGATGGCCGGCATCCTGCTCTATGCCTTCGCCGGCGCCCTGCTGGGCGGCATCTCCAATCCCGGCGGAGCCGTTCTCGGCGGCTTCATCGTCGGCGTGCTGGAGAATCTCGTGGCCTACCTCGGTAACGCCATCGAGAAAGGATTCGGCGTCTACATCATCGGCAACGGTGAGAAGCTGACGGTGGCACTGATCATCGTGATCACCGTGCTGACGCTGAAGCCCAGCGGTCTGTTCGGCCGCGTCGTCGTCAAGAGGGTGTGAGCCATGTCCACCGCCAATCCTGCCGACGCCGCCACCACCGCCGCCGTCCCGGCGTCACCGGCCGCACCCGTCGGTTCCGGTACCGATCGCCGCTGGGTGTGGATCGTCGTTGCCGTCGCGGCGGCCCTGCCGCTGTTGCACTTCGTCATGCCCGGCGTGGTGTCGGACTACCGCTTGTTCCTGATGAGCACCATGATGATCGCGGCCATCGCGGTGCTGGGGCTTAACCTGCTGACCGGCTTCAACGGCCAGATCTCGCTGGGGCACGGCGCGTTCTACGCCGTGGGCGCCTATACGGCGGCGATCCTGATGGACAAGCTCGACCTGCCGTACTGGACGCTCCTGCCGATCGTCGCGGCCGTCTGCTTCGTCGTCGGCTTCCTGTTCGGTTTGCCGGCGCTGCGCCTTGAGGGCCACTACCTGGCGCTGGCGACCTTCGCCTTGGCGCTCGCCGTGCCGCAGATGCTGAAATACAAGTGGCTGGAAGGTCTGACCGGCGGCGTGCAGGGCATCGTCCTGCTCAAGCCCGAGGCACCGTTCGGGCTGCCCCTGAGCGAAGACCAGTGGCTCTACTACTACTGTTTGATCGTCACCGTGCTGCTCTATTGGGGCGCCTGGAACATGCTGCGGGGGCGCAGCGGGCGCGCGATGATGGCGATTCGCGACCACCACATGGCCGCCGACACCATGGGCATCGATACGGCGCGCTACAAGACCGTCACCTTCGGCATCAGCGCCGCCTATACCGGCATCGCCGGTGCGCTTTCGGCCAGCGCCATCGCTTTCGTGGCGCCCGACAGCTTCGGCTTCTTCCTGTCGATCTCGCTGCTGATCGGTCTCGTCGTGGGCGGCGTGGCGTCACTGCCGGGCTCGATCATCGGCGGCATTTTCACTGTGCTGGTCCAGAACTCGGCGCAGGCGCTGTCTAACTTCGTCAAGAACGACATCGGACTGCCCTATGACCTGTCACCCTATTCGGTCTACGGCATCCTGTTGCTGGTGCTGATGTACGTCATGCCCACCGGCATTGCCGGTGGCGTGGTGCTGGCTTGGCGTCGACTGCGGCGATAGTCCGCGGCGTCGCGAGGGAGGAACGCGCGGTCGGGCTTCCCGCAACCGCCATAAATTGGCCGCGCCGGCATGGCGCGCAAATTCCAAGGAGAGAGGCGTGATGTCGGTAACGAGGCGTGGTTTTGTGGGTGGTGCGTCGGCCGCGACGGCGCTGCTGAGCGGCAGCGGCATGGCGCTGGCTCAGAAAGGCAAGTACGACGACGGCGCG
>DATEIF010000112.1:0-7977 GCA_035279205.1 Vineibacter sp. | reverse complement strand
ACCGGCCAGGTCGCGCGTGCGGCACCCGACGGTTACACCCTTGTCTTCGGCAACAACGGACCCAGCGCCATCGTCCCGTTGCTTCAAGCCGATGTCGGCTACGATCCGGTCAAGGATTTCACGCCGGTGTCGCTGGTATCGCTGGCGCCGCTCGTGCTTGTGACGCACGAGAGCGTGCCGGCGAGCGACGTCAAGGCGTTGATTGCCTTCGCCAGGGCGCAGGACGGGCATGTCGAGTATGCGACGGCCGGCGCGGGGTCGCTGGGTCATCTGGCGACCGAGCTCTTCGCCAACGCCGCCGGCATCAGGCTGACGCATGTCCCTTACAAGGGGCAGGCGCCGGCGACCATGGCCGTCGTCGGCGGCGAGGTAAAGATGCTGCTGACGACCTCGTCAGACACCATGGCCGCCAACGTCAAGGCGGGGAAGCTGAAGCTGCTGGGGGTGTCGAGCGCCAAACCATCGCCCCTGGTGCCGGGCGCCACACCGATCAACGCCGTCCTGCCGGGGTTCGAGGTCGATGTCTGGTTCGGAATATTGGCGCCGGCCGGGACGCCTGCTGCCGTCGTGGCGCGATTGAATGCGGCCATTCGCGAGGTCGTGGCGCAAGCCGACGTCCAGCAGCGTTTCATCGCCTATGGGTGCGTCGCCACGGCGAGCACGCCCGCTGAACTGGCGGCCATGATCGCCGCCGAAGTGCCGAAGTGGCGCACCATCGTCGATAGCGCGCAGATTCGCGTGCAATGAATGTCGCCGGCTTCAGGTATCGCACTACCCGCGGCGCTTGAAGAATTGCACGGCGCGTTCGTGCTTTTCAGCCGCGGCGCGTGTCGGGAAGGTGCCGAGGTTACGGCGCCTGCCGTTGCTGGGGTTCTTCTTGCTGGAGTAGAGGCGGTATTCGCCGGACTTCAACTTGCGGATCATTGAGGCCTCCGTTACAGGCGCGGCCGCGCGTCATGAGGTCGCTGGTCAAGTCACACCGCGTCAAACGACCGTGACAGTGGGCAAGTTCCACGAAATGATCATGTCCCGCGGTGACGGTTCGTCAGCCGAACATCAGCTTGGGTGCCGATCGTTCGCAAAAGCGTGGCCGCACCCTGCAATGGACTCGATCTTGCTCTGTGCAAGGCCACGCAGACCGATGGTCGCAACGCGGCACGAGATCTGGTGGCTGTCCATGAATGAAATGACGCTCGGTGGCATCGATGTCATCAATCGCAAGGCGTGGCGATCGGCAGATGCCGTGCGGCGCTTCGAGCGCCAGGGCTGGACCGATCCCGGCGAAGAGGCGGCGGTATCATCCGTCGCGGCGGAGGCGCGCGATGTGCCCATCCTCGACATCGGGGTCGGCGCCGGACGCACGGTGCCGCTGCTGACCGCCATCAGCCAGGACTATGTGGCGATCGACTATACCGAGAAGCTGGTCGCGCTCTGCCGATCGCGGCATCCGACGCGCCGCATCCTGCACATGGATGCCCGCAACCTGTCGGCATTCGCCGACGGCACGTTCGGCCTGGTGGTGTTCAGCTACAACGGCCTCGACGCGGTGGACTACGAGGACAGGATCACGGTGCTGCGCGAGGTCAATCGCGTGCTGCGGCCGGGTGGGCTCTTCATCGTCTCGACACACAATCACGACGGCCCCGGATTTGGCGAACGGCCCCTCAACTGGTTTCACCTCACGGCCAATCCCATCCGGATGGGCTGGCGGTTGCTGAGCGTGGTGCGGTCGCTGCCCGACGTGGCCAACTACTGGCGCAACCGCCGGCTTCACCGCGATGGCGACGGCTATGGCGTGCGTACGGCGGCGGCACACCATTTCGGCATCGTCATCGTCTACGCCACCCTTCAGGAGCAAAAACGCGAGCTGGTCGAGGCGGGGTTCCGCTGCGAGGCCGTGTTCGACAACGTCAGCGGCCGGTGCGTCGCCGATGGCGATGCGGTGAGCGACGTATGGTGGTTCCACTTCGTGGCGCGAAAGGCGCCGAAGCTATAGCCATTTGGAGCGCCGGAAGATCGCGAACAGGCCGCCACACAGCGCCGCGATCGTGCCGAGCACGACGAAATAGCCGTACTCCCATTTCAGCTCCGGCATGTGCTCGAAGTTCATGCCGTAGATGCCGGCGATCGCCGTGGGCACCGCCAGGATCGCGGCCCAGGCCGCCAGGCGGCGCATCGTCGTGTTCTGCTCGGCCTGGTTCCACATGATGCTGGCTTCGAAGGCGAAAGCCAGCACCTCGCGCAGGGTGTCGATTTCCGATTCGACGCTGCGCACGTGGTCCGTCACGTCGCGGAACATGGGCTGCATGCTGGGCTCGATGGCCAGCACCTCGGCGTGCTCCAGACGCCGGCAGACATCGACCAGTGGGCCCGCCGCATTGCGCAACCGCAGCAGGTCGCGGCGCAGGTCGTAAACCTCCTCGACGTCCTTGCGGCCCAGGTTGTCTCCCAGGACCCTCTCTTCGATGGCATCGACCTTGGCATGCAGGGCCTCGGCCACGTGCATGTAGCTATCGACGATGAAATCCAGAATGCCGTAGAGCGCGTAGTGCTCGCCGTGTGACAACACGGTCGGGCAGGCCTCGAGCCGCTGACGGACGGCGGTGTACGACGTCGACGCCCCATGCCGCACCGAGACGATGTAGCCGCGGCCAACGAACAGATGCGTCTCGCCGAAGGCCACATGCTCGTCGACCAATTGGGCGGTCCGCGCCACGATGAATACCGCGGCGCCATATTGTTCGAGCTTGGGACGCTGGTGGGCCTGTTCGGCGTCCTCGATCGCCATCGGATGCAGGTCGAACTGGGCCTGCACGCGGGCCAGCAGATCGGGCTCAGGCTCATGCAGGCCGATCCAGACGAAGTGCCCGGGACGCTTGGCCCAGTCCCGCGCCTGGTCGATGGCGATGTCCTTGACGCGCTGACCGCCGGCATACGCCACCGCCGCGACGAGGCCGGGCTCGGGGCTCGGCACGTCGAGGTCGTCGGGCAAAAGGGCTGGCTGGGCCATGGGTTTTGCTCCCTGTTCGTTATGGCCATGGTGCGCCAGGACGCGCACGGCATCAATCCCGCGCACCGCACCCGATGTTGCTGACACGTCGCTGACCGCCGGTCCCGCAGTCGTGATTTGTCGGGGCGCCCATTCGGGCGCACCACGGACCTGCGGACGTCCTGGGGGCCAGGGAGGATGTGATGCGATGGAACGCGACGCATCTCGCGATGGTGGCCGTGCTCGGCGCCGGCGGCGCTCAGGCGCAGACGCCGACATCCGATCTCGAACGCTGCGAGAGCCTCTACGCGACCTATGAGCGCCATCTCGGCAAGAAGAGCGAGGGGCAGCAGGGCCCGAGCCTGGAGATCAAGGCCGCCATCGAGCAGTGCCGCCGCGGCAACACCGCCGACGGCATCCGCACGATCGAGCGGACGCTGCGCGCCAACGGGTTCAGGACGTAGCCGAGGCCCACTAGCACTCGTGATCGAGTGATGCCGGCGTTATTAACAGTACTTTCACTTGTCCCTCGCCTGTGACCGGGCCACTTTCGGCGGGTCGCGAACGGTGCGGGGACCGGATGGTTGCTGTCGAGCCGGCCATTTGTTTTGCCAGGCCGCTGCCCTGGGCGATCGGGCCGGGGCCGTCGGAAATCGTGTCACTCGACCAGGCCCTGGTCGCGGTGCGCCGGTGGCTCGACCTGATGCCGCGCGATCCGCGTTTTTCCGCCCAGCGCGAGCGCATGCTGACGTTGCGGGAAATCCTGCGTGCCGCCCGCCGCGATCCGACGCCGGCCGACCTGGCATCGGCGACACTGGGGATCGAAGGCATGGTGACGTTCGTGCAGTCGACTGAAGCCGGTGTTTCCCATCTGCGCCTGGTGCATTCCGCCTAATGGTCAGCGGCCGTCCTCGGCGGCACCATCGGCTTTGAGCGGCAGGATGGCGACGAAACCGGCCAGCCCCATGGCCAGCGCAAAGGCAATACCCCAGCGATAGCTGTCGGTGTGATCGACAATCACACCGGCGACCAGCGCGCCCAGCACGGTGGCGATGCCGGACGCCGTGAAGAACATGCCCAGGATGGCGCCCTGGTTGCGCAGCCCGAAGAACGCGATCAGCACACCGGGCAGCAGGGCGATGCGCACCCCGTAGCCCAGTCCCAGCAGCGCCGCGAATACGGCAAGGCCCGCATAGCCGGGCGAGGCCAGCCACAGTCCGTAGCTGGCGCCCATCACCAGGACGGCGAGCTTGAACAACCGCAGGGTCCCCAAGGAAGCAGCCAACGCGCCGATTCCCACCCGGCCCAGGATGCTGGCGCCGCCCAGCAGCGACAGCAGGGCGGAGGCGGCGATGTCGCTGGCGCCCTGTGCCTGCGCGAACGCCGGCAGAAAGACGAACGGCACGAAGAGGCCGGTGGTGGCCAGCACCCATGACAGATAGAGCAGCACGAAGCGGCGCGAGCGCACGACATCACGCGGTGCATGGCTGGCCGTTTCGGATGCGCGCACCGGCGGCGGCCGGACCACGAGCGCACAGCAGGCCAGAAGGATGGCACACCCGATGCCGAGCGTGACATCGGCCAGCCGCCAGTCGTAGCTGTCGATGAGGGCGGCGCTGAGCGGCGGCACCACCAGCATGCCGCAGCCGGTTCCGCTCGCCGCGATGCCCAATGCCGTGGCCCGGCGCCGGGTGAACCAGCCGCCGACGACGGACAGGGTCGGCACATAGGCGCAGGCCGCCCCCAGGCCCATGCCGATGCCGTAGGTCAGATAGCCGACCCACAGGCGGTCGATGAACGCCGTCAGCACCAGGCTGCCACCCATGATGATCGCGCCGGCGCCAACGACGATACGGGGGCCGACGCGGTCGGCAAGATGGCCGGCGGCGGCACCCAGGATGTAGAAGGCGCAGCCTGTCGCCGAGAAGAAGCCCGACGCCGCGGTCCGGCTGGCGTTGAAGTCGTGGACCATGGCCGTGAAGAAGGCGCCGAAGCTGTACATGACGCCGAAAACGACAAAACCGCCGATAAAGGCCGCACCGACCACCAGCCAGGCACGCCCTGACTCCGCGGCCGCTTCTTGCGGAATGACAACGCTCACCGGCCCCTCCACGCTGCGCCGGGCCACAGCGTGGCGAGGAGACGGGAAGGCTGACACTCCGGCGCTTGCCGGTGAATTCGGTTGGCCGATCAGCCGCCGATAAACGCCAGCAGATCGCGGTTGAAGCGATCCCGGTCGGTGATGAACGGGCCGTGCGGCGCGCCCGGGTAGACCTTGAGCTGGCTCCCGGGATCGCCTGGACGGTCTTGCGGCCGCTGATCTCCAGCGGGTTCACGGTGTCCTGGTCGCCCTGGATGACGAGGGTCGGCATCGTGAAGTGGCGCATGTGCGCTCGGAAATCGGCGGTGGCCAGCAACCGCACGAGGTCGACCGCGGCCTTCAGCGAGGTGCGCAGGAATAGGCCCAGCGCCCACTGCACCATCTCCGGCGACGCCGACGGACCGGTGCCCAGCAATCCCGACATGGCCGTCGCGAGAAACTTCGGGCGGTCCTGGCGCAGCGCCGCCGCGAAGGCGTCGAACGCGGCGTTGTCGATGCCGTCGGGGTTGTCGGCGGCCTTCGGAAGGTAGGGCGTGTTGGGGCTGACCAGCACGACCCGCGCGATGCGGCCGGCGCCGTGCCGCGACAGATACTGCGCGACCTCCAGGCTGCCCATCGAGTGGCCGACCAGCGTGACGTCATGCAGATCGCGCTGTTCGATCACGGCCGCCAGGTCATCGGCCAGGGTATCGAAGTCGTAGCCGTGTCCGGGCTGACCCGATCGACCATGGCCGCGCCGGTCGTAGGCGATGCAGCGCACCGCCTCGCTTGCCAGCACCGACGTTTGATGCTCCCAGATGTCGGTACACAGGCTCCAGCCGTGCACGAAGAGGATCGGCTTGCCGCGACCCCAGTCGATGTAGAAGAGCCGCGTGCCATCCTTGGCTGTGATGAAAGGGTCCTGGCTGCGCGCGGTCGGTGGGGCGCCGGTGCCTTGCGCCGATGCCGATCGCGCCGTGGCGGCGATCGCCGCGGTGCCGGCGACGGCTAGCAACATCTCTCGTCTGTCCATGGGGCATCTCCTCGGAGCCTGCGCACAAGCCGCGCTCCGATGCGCCAGTAGGCCTACGGACACCGCTGAGTCGATGACATGGGAGGTAAGAGCGCTGCCATTCTCCTCTCCCCGCTCTCGCGGGGAGAGGTGTGACGCTACATCTGCGCGGCGCGTTTCAGGATGTCGATGCTGGCGGCGTTGGCCGGGTAGAAGCACTCGAGCGCGATCTCCGACAGCGTGATATCGACTGGCGTTCCAAACAAGGTCGTGGTGCTGAAAAGGGAAAGCACGCCGCTTCGGGTCGTGAGCTCCAGCGGCACCACGAACTCGGCACGGTCGCTGTTGAGTGCGCCGTTGACGGCATCGGCGCCGTCGGGTGCCGGATAGGCCGAGAGCTCCTGCGCCAGCTCGGACAGGAACGTGTCCTTGCGGATGCGCAGGTGGCGGCGCAATCGGCCCAGCAGGTGCTCCCGCCACTGGACCAGATTGACGATCCGGGGTGCCACCCCGCGCGGGTGCAGATAGAGCCGCAGCACGTTGGCCGGCGGCTGCAGCAGGGCCGGATCGACGCCGTCGAACAGACGCATGCCGGCGGCGTTGGCCGACACCATGGTCCAGTGCCGGTCGACGGCGAGCGCAGGGTAGGGATCGTGCCCGGAGATCACCAGGTCGACCGCCTGGCGCGCCGGCTCCAGTGCCGGATCGGAGAGCGGCCGTTCGGGGAACACGGCGGCATAGCCTGCCGCCGTGAGCAGCATGTTGCGCTCGCGCAGGGGAATATCGAGCTGCCGCGCCAGATGCAGGATCATGTCGCGGCTGGGCCGTGAGCGGCCGGTCTCGACGAAACTCAGGTGGCGCGAGGAGATGCCGGCTTCGCAGGCCAGGTCGAGCTGGCTCAGCCGCCGCCGCTGCCGCCACTCGCGCAGGTGCTCACCAACGAGCTGTCCGGTGTTTGCCATGCCCGACGCTAGCGGACCGGGCGTGCGGGTGCCATTACGTGCCAGGTAATGGTTGATATGACATCTACGCCTTCAGCCGGTAGCCGGTGCGGAAGATCCACGTCACGACCGCCATGCAGATGGCGAGGAAGACGAAGGTCGTGGCGAGGCTGAGCTCAACCCCGATCCCCGCATCGGCGATGCCGAAGAAGCTCCAGCGAAAGCCGTTCACCAGGTAGACCACCGGATTGAACTGGGTCACCGTGCGCCAGAACGGCGGCAGCACGTCGATGGAATAGAAGCTGCCGCCCAGGAACGTCAGCGGCATGACGATCAGCGTCGGCACCAGCATCAGCTTCTCGAAGCCGTTGGCCCAGACGCCGATGATGAAGCCGAACAGGCTGAAGGTCACCGACGTCAGCACCAGGAACAGCACCATCACGACGGGATGGGCGATCGGCAGCGGCACGAACAGGCTGGCCGTCACTAGCGCGATCACGCCCAGGATGATCGACTTGGTGGCGGCGGCACCGACATAGCCCAGCACGATCTCCAGCGCCGAGACCGGCGCCGACAGCACCTCATAGATGGTGCCGACAAATTTCGGGAAGTAGATGCCGAACGAGGCGTTGGAGATGCTCTCGGTCAGCAACAGCAGCATCACCAAGCCGGGCACGACGAAGGCGCCATAGGGAACGCCATGGATCTGCGGCATCTGGGTGCCGATGGCGCCGCCGAAGACCACGAAATAGAGCGACGTCGACAGGACGGGCG
Source organism: Vineibacter sp. (assembly GCA_035279205.1). GTDB lineage: Bacteria > Pseudomonadota > Alphaproteobacteria > Reyranellales > Reyranellaceae > Vineibacter. The sequence continues at coordinate 181 of DATEIF010000112.1, read as the reverse complement.
AGACGATGCTTTGCAGCAGCGTGCGTCCGGTGCGTGCCATCTCGTAGACGTAGATAGCGCGCACGGCATGAAGGTTCATGCTCATGGCTGCTCCCTCACCAGGCTGACGAAGATATCTTCCAGCGAGCTCTCTTCCGTTCGCAGGTCCTTGAACCCGATGCCGGCGTTGGCCAGGTCCTCG
>DATEIF010000111.1:0-7349 GCA_035279205.1 Vineibacter sp. | reverse complement strand
GCTGCGGCAGAATCGGTAGAGAGCTCCTCTTCCTGCGCAGACGGGGAGAGGGAGAAGGAAAAAGAGAGGGACCAGAGATCATGCAATTCGGCTTCAGCGAGCAGCAACAGGCGATCCGTGACAGCGTGGCGAAGCTGTGTGCTCAGTTCGGCGATTCCTACTGGCTGAAGAAGGACAAGGAAGGCGGCTTCCCCAACGATTTCTACGCCGCCATGGCCCAGGCCGGCTGGCTGGGCATCGCCATGCCGGAGGAATATGGCGGCGCCGGGCTGGGTGTCACCGAAGCGGCGCTGATGATGCAGACCGTGGCCGAGTCGGGTGCCGCGCTGCAGGGGGCCTCGGCGATCCATCTCAACATCTTCGGGCCCAACCCCATCGTCGTGTTCGGCACTGAGGAGCAGAAGAAGCGCATCCTGCCCGATATCATCCAGGGCAAGGTCAAGGGCTGCTTCGCGGTGACCGAACCCAACGCCGGGCTGAACACGACGGCGCTGGAGACCCGCGCCGAACGCGACGGCAACGGCTACGTCGTCTACGGCAAGAAGGTGTTCATCACCACGGCGCAGATCGCCGACAAGATGCTGCTGATCGCCCGCACCACGCCGCGCGAGCAATGCAAGCGGCCGACCGACGGGCTGTCGCTGTTCTACACCGACTTCGACCGTTCCAAGATCGAGGTGCGCGAGATCGACAAGATGGGCCGCAAGGCGGTCGACACCAACCAGGTGTTCATCGACGGCCTGAAGGTGCCGCTGGAGGACCGCATCGGCGAGGAGGGCAAGGGCTTTCAGTACCTGCTGCACGGGCTGAACCCCGAGCGCATCCTGATCGCGGCGGAAGCCATCGGCATCGGCCGCGCGGCGCTGAAGCGCGCGTCACAATACGCCAAGGAGCGCGTCGTGTTCGGCCGGCCGATCGGCAAGAACCAGGCGATCCAGCATCCGCTGGCCGAAAGCTGGATGCAGCTGGAGGCCGCCGACCTGATGGCCTTCAAGGCGGCCTGGCTCTATGACAGCGGCCAGGACTGCGGCGCCGAGGCCAACGCCGCCAAGTATCTCGGCGCCGAAGCGGCCTACGAGGCCTGCCAGCGCGCCATCATGACCCACGGCGGCTACGGCTATACCAAGGAATTCCACGTCGAGCGCTTCCTGCGCGAGGTCATGATCGCGCGCATCGCGCCGGTCAGCCCGCAGCTGATCCTCTGCTACATCGCCGAGAAAGTGCTGGGGCTGCCGAAGTCGTATTAGGGTTTTCCCTCCCTCACGTAGTGGGGAGGTGCCCCGAAGGGGCGGAGGGGAGCCGACGTAGTCTCAGTAACAGAGATCTCGTCGGATCCTCCTCCGGCCTTCGGCCACCTCCCCCACTGCGTGGGGGAGGGAATACTCAAGCCGGAACCGGCGCTGCCTGTGCCGGACCGGCGGGCAGGTCCTTGGCGCCTGTGGCCTCGGGCTCCACGACACGCGCCACCGAGCGGCGTTCGGCGTCGATGCGCTCGATCAGGTAGAACGCACGCTCGGCGCTGCCCAGCAGGGCCAGGATGGCGCCACGCTCGACCCAGGGCAGCTCGGCACCCAGACGCAGGCATCGTTCGCGCAGCGCTTCCAGGGCCGGCAGCCGGGGCTCGGCGAAGGCCGCCACCGGCGCCGCATCGGCATCATCGGGCGCGATCGCGCGCATCGCCTCGGCGATCTGATCGAGGGTGGCGTTCACCAGTTCGCGGCCGACGTCGCCAAAGATCTGACGCTCGACGCGGCGGCCGACCTGGTACAGCGTTTCGCCGAGGCTGGCGGTGAAGTCTTCTTCCTCGATCAGGCTCGCCAGCAGGTTGGCCTTGGCATAGGGCATGTCGGGATCGAACATCGCCGCGGTGTATTGCCGAATGTCACGGCTCAGCGTGTCGATGGCGGCGTAGTGCTCCTGCGCATCGTCGGGGGCGTTCTCGGCGCCGCGGGCAATCGCCAGGAATTCCTTGGCGGCACCTAGGTAGCGCACGGTCTCCTGCTGCACCGCCGGCACGCCCTTGGACAGATCCTTGCCGTGCCGCGGATCGAGGAAGCGCGGCACCGAGTAATCCTCCTTGTCGTCGGTCACGTTGTGACCGACGCGCGACAGCACATGGTAGAACACGTTGATGAAGGGAAACATCAGCGCGGTGTTGAAGATGTTGAACGCCGTCGAGTAGAGGCCCACCGCGACCGGCACCAGCGGGAAGGTCTCCTTGCCGTTCACGATCTCCGGCGTTCCCGGATCGCCGCCGAACCAGCCCATGACCCAGACCAGCAGATTCATGGACAGAAAGAACAGCGGGATCATCACGGCAACGCCGATGATATTGAACGAGATATGGGCGTACGCCGCGCGCTTGGCGTTCTTCGACAGATTGAGCGACGCCATCCACGACGTGATGGTCGTACCGAGGTCGGCGCCCAGCGAGAACGCCACCGCGGTCTGCCAGTCGAGCACGCCGGCCGAGCCCAGGCCCATGACGATGCCGATGGTCGCCGACGAGGAATGGATCATCGCGGTGATGAGCGCTGCGATCACCACGCAATAGATCAGGCCGGCGTAGTTGTCGGCCTTCAGGCTCGACAGCAGCTGCATCACCTCGGGCATGCCGCGCAGCGGGCGCAGGCCACCGGTCATCAGGTTCAGGCCGTAGAAGATCAGCGAGAAGCCCATGCAGGCGAGCGCGATGTTGCGGACCTTGTCGTCCTTGGCGAAGACGTAGATCAGCGCGAAGAAGCCGCCCAGGATCAGCCCCAGCGGTCCCAGCGGCAATGCGATCAGGCCGTTGCCCAGGGTGGTGCCGATGTTGGCACCCATGATGACGCTGATCGCCGGGCGCAGGCCCAGCACGCCGGCATTGACCAGGCCGACGGTCATCACCGTCATGGCGGTACTGGACTGGATGACGCCGGTGATGATGGTGCCGGCGGCCAGGCCGGTGACCGGCGTGCCGGCGACCTTGGCCAGGAATGCTCGCATCTTGTTGACGGCCAGCGCCTGGATGCCGTTGCTCATGAACTCCAGGCCGAGCATGAAAATGCCCAGCCCGCCGACCACCGGCACGAGAATATCCTTGAAGATGTCAGCCTGCATCGCACGAACCCCCAACGACGTCCTGGGCTGACATCAGGCGTGATCGCAAATGCGGCATGCGCTTGCCGCACCGCCGCCAGCGACGCCCCAACAGCGCGCTCGCTGGCCCCAACACAGACGACACCCGGACAACTTGCGGGATTGTTGCCCGGTCAACATGACAGGGTTACGACATCTCCAAGACAGCCAGGTGCTTCGTTCCGCTAGGATCGTGCGCAGATGCAGAGCGACAGACGTCAAGAGCGGTGAGGAAACGGAATATGCCGGGCGCATTGGAGGGTGTGAAAATCGTCGACCTGACGGCCGTGCTGCTGGGGCCTTTCGCCACGCAGCACATGGCCGACATGGGCGCCGACGTGATCAAGATCGAGCCGCCGGAGGGCGACCTGTTGCGCAACTCCGGCCGGGGGCCGTCGCCCAAGATGGGACCGATCTATGTCGCGGCCGGCCGCAACAAGCGCTCGGTGTGCCTGGACCTCAAGAAGGCGTCAGCCGTGGCGGTCGTGAAGCGCCTGGTCAAGGACGCCGACATCTTCATTCACAACAGCCGGCCGCAGGCGATCGAACGGCTGGGGCTGGGCTATGAGGATCTGAAGAAGATCAAGCCCGACATCATCTATGCCTATGCGCTGGGCTACAAGCGCAGCGGGCCGTACGGCCACAAGCCGGCATTCGACGATCTGGTGCAGGGCGCCAGCGGTGCGGCTTCCCTGCAATCACGCGTCGATGGCGGACCGCCGCGCTTCATGCCCAGCCTGATTGCCGACAAGACCACCGGCCTGCACCTGGCGATGGCCGTGCTGGCGGCGCTGTTCCATCGCCAGCGCACCGGCGAGGGCCAGATGATCGAGGTGCCGATGTTCGAGACCCTGGTCTCGTTCTGGATGACCGAGCATCTGTTCGGCGAGACCTTCGATCCGCCCACCGGCCCGATGGGCTACGACCGCATCATCAACAAGTACCGCCATCCGTTCAAAACCAAGGACGGCCATATCTGCGCCCTGCCCTACACCGACCGGCACTGGCTGAAATTCTTCGAGCTGGCCGAGCGGCCGGATATCGCCAAGGATCCGCGCTTCATCGATGGGCCGACGCGGGCGCGGCACTACTCCGAGCTCTACCAGGTGCTCGACACCCTGCTGCTGAGCCGTCCGACCGACGAGTGGCTGGCGCTGTTCGACCAAGCCGATATCCCGGCGATGCCGGTGCGCACCCTGGAAGACATCCCGCACGATCCTCATCTGGTCGCGACCGGCTTCTTCAGCGAGCGCGAGCATCCGACCGAGGGCCGCATCACGACCATGGCCAGCCCGCTCGATTTCTCGGCGACGCCCACCAGCTTCCGGCACCACGCGCCGCGACTGGGCATCGATGGGCCGGATGTACTGAAGGCGTACGGCTATACGCAGGCCGACATCGATGCGCTGATGGCGGAGAAGGCGCTGCTGATCCCGGCGTTCGAGACCGCGGCGCCACCGGCGCAGGCGCCCGCGGCGTCGTAGGCATCCGTCATTTTCGGACCGCGGGCGTCCACGCCCGCACTCGCTCGCAGCGAAGCGAAGAGCGAAGATTGTCGGCGCTTGCGCGCACGGCGAAAGCAAGGCTTTCGCCGCAGATGCGCGCGTGGACGCGCGCGGTCCGAATGCCTGACCGTCCGTCACTGCACTGTCACTGTCTGATCCTACCAATGGAGCAATTGTCACGTTGGGGGACGTACCGTGAAACGCTTGGCCGTGCTTGGCATTGCCGCCGCCGCTTGCGTCACCGCCTGGATGAGTGCCGCCAGCGCTCAGGAAGTCACGACGATCACGGGCGCCGGCTCGACCTTCGCCCACCCGGTTCTCACCAAATGGTCACGCGCCTATCGCCAGGTGCAGCTCGGCAACGGTGACTATCCGACCACCAACTCCGGCCTCGAGGATCCGCAAAGCGGTTCCCTCCTCGACTACGAACCCAGCGGCTCGCTGGCCGGCACGATGCGCGTCAAGGACCGCGCCGTCGACTTCGGCGCCACCGATGCGCCGTTGAAATCCGAGGAGCTCGCCAGGCTCGGGCTCGGCCAGTTTCCGATCGTGATCGGCGGCGTGGTCGTGGTGGTCAACGTCGAAGGCGTCGGTCCCGGCCAGATCAAGTTCACCGGACCGCTGCTGGCCGACATCTTCATGGGCAAGATCCAGACATGGTCGGATCCGGCGATCAAGGCGGTCAACCCCGACCTCAAGCTGCCGGACGCCAGGATCGCGGTGATCCATCGCGCCGAGGGATCGGGCACGACGTTCAACGTCGCCGATTACCTCGCCAAGGTGAGCCCGTCCTGGCGCGAAAAAATGGGCGTCGATACCGTCCTGAAATGGCCGACCGGTACCGGCGTGAAGGGAAACGACGGTGTCGCGCAGGCGGTGAAACGCACCAACAATGCGATCGGCTATATCGAGTACACGCAGGCCGTTCAGGCCAAGCTCAACGACGCGCTGATCCAGAACAGCGCCGGCACCTTCGTCAGGCCCGACACGCGCAGCTTCCAGGCTGCCGCCGCACGGGCCGACTGGGGTAAGTCGCGCGACTTCCATCTGCTGCTCACGGATGCGCCCGGCAGCGACGCCTACCCGATCGCCGCGACGGTCTTCGTGCTGATGCACAAGCAGCCGACATGGATGCTGAAGCCGCGCGCGACGTTCGATTTCTTCCGCTGGACGTTGGACCACGGCGCCAAGCACGCCGCCGACCTCGGCTACGTGCCGCTGCCCGCGACGCTGACAAGCCAGGTCAAGGACTATTGGTCGAGGACATTCAAGACCGGGTTCTGAAGCGGCGCGTCAGCGCCGCCACATCGCAGGCACGAGCGGATAGAGGAACTGCTGCAGCCAGCCGCGCGGCACCGGGTTGGGCGCGATCCCGTAGGCGCTCGGCCACTTGTCCTTCGGCAGATAGAAGGTGCCGAAGATCTTGTCGATCAGCGGCAGGTGGATGGCGAAGTTCTTGTCGATGCCTTCCTGGTCGGCAGCATGGTGCCAGTGATGAAACTGCGGCGTGGTCAGCAGGTATTTCAGCGGCCCGAACTGCCAGTGCACGTTGGAATGCGCCAGCGTCGCCTGGAACGTCACCCAGCTCAGATAGGCGTAGACGGCGGTCTCGGCGAAGCCCAGCACGATCATGGGAATCGCCGTGGAAACCCGTACCGTCAGCATGTCGAACAGGTGCAGGCGCGAGCCGGCCAGCCAGTCCATCTTCTCGGCCGAGTGATGCACGGCGTGGAAGCGCCACAGGAACGGCACGCGGTGGAACGCGTAGTGCACGCCATACTGCACCAGGTCGGTGATCAGCATGATCTCGATGAACTGCATCCATAGCGGCTGCGCGGCGACCCAGGCCCGCAGCAGCTGCCAGTCGGTGTTGTGAAACAGGGTCATCGCCGGCTTGAGCGTGACGTAGGCGAGGAACTGGACCGCCATGCCGCTCAGAAAGAAATAGAAAAGGTCGATCTCCCAGTCCTGGCGGAACACGGGCTGATCGGTCAGCCGCCCGAACAGCCGTTCGATCGGGATCCACACCGCCGAGAAGACGATCAAGTTGAGCAGGAACCAATCGAGGCCGAGATAGACGCCGCTGGTCAGCTCACCGGCCGGCTCGACATTCCAGCCACCCAGCAGGATGGCGGCCAACACGCAAGCGATCGCGGTACCGCCCAGCACGGCGTGGCGGCCCAGCACGACGCAGACGGTCCCCAGGATGAACGCGCCGATGGCACAGACATGGATGGCCAGGCGGATGGCCGCCAGCGGATAGAGCGCGCGCGCCTCCGGCACGGTGAGCAGCGCCGGAAAGCGGATGCAAAGCACGGCACCCAGCACGCACAGACCGAGAAACAGCGCGACAGTACCGCTCAACCAACCTGTGCCCAGACGACGATCAGGCGCCGTCGTGGACAACGCCTTCCCCAGTGGGGTTCTCATGATAGGAGACCTTGATGACGACAGCCGCCGGAGCGCGGTGCGATAGGAATTGTCATCATAGCGTAAACATGCCGGCGCGTCATCGCGTCGGCGGCGCCAGGCCGATGAAACGAAAAGCGCGCCCGAAGGCGCGCTGTCCGATAAGCGGCGGTGTGGTTCTTCAGATCCGCTGGTCCATCTCCAGCGCCGGCTCGGGCACGTCGACGCAGCCGATGATGCGGGCCGGCACGCCGGCGGCGGTGCAGCCGGCCGGAACCGGCTCGAGCACCACGCTGCCGGCAGCGATCTTGGCGCAAG
>DATEIF010000110.1:0-7405 GCA_035279205.1 Vineibacter sp. | reverse complement strand
CCTCATCCGGCCGCCGCTGCGCGGCGTCCACCTTCTCCCCGCCTGCGCGGGGAGAAGGGACACTTCGCTCAGTCGGCGGCCGCCTCGCGCAGGCGCTGGGCGTAGACGTTGATGATGAGCGCCGCGAGCAGGATCAGGCCGCGGATCAGGATCTTGAGGAAGCTGTCGATATTGACGTGGTCGAGGCCGTTGTTCAGCACGCCCAGCACGAACAGGCCGACGATGGTGTTGCCGATGCCGCCGCGGCCGCCGAACAGGCTGGTGCCGCCGACCACGACGGCGGCGATCGAGTCCAGCAGGTAGGTATCGAACTCGTTCTGCTGGGCGCTGCCGAAATGGGCCACGCCCAGCATGCCGGCGATGCCCGAGCAGACCGCGGAGATCACCATCACGGCGCCGAGGATCAGCTTCACGTTCAGGCCGGCATTCTCGGCCGCCTCGCGGTTGCTGCCGACCAGATACACGTAGCGGCCGAACCGCGTGTAGGTGAGCACGACATGGCTCAGCAGCAGGATGAAGGCCGCGACCAGCACGATGCAGGGTATGCCCGCCACCGAGCCCGAGCCCAGGAAGGTGATCAGGCTGGGCACCTTGTAGGCGATCTGGCCGCGCACCAGCAGCGCCGAGATGCCGGCCGCGATCTGCATCATGGCCAAGGTCATGATGAAGGACGGGATGCCGATCACTACCAGCCCGGCGGCGTTGACGACGCCCAATGCGCTGCAGGCGATCAGCGCGCAGATGATCGCCAGCCACCCCGGCACCGGCACGTTGGCGATGTTCACGTAAGAGTCCTGCAGCGTGAAATACGCCACCGCGATACCGGTCGCGTTGGCGATGCTGGCCACCGACAGGTCGATCTCGGCGCACAGGATCACGAACGTCAGCCCGGCGGCGATGATGCCGGTCACCGACACCTGGGTCAGGATGTTGCCGACATTGCCCCAGGTCGCGAACGACGGGCTGACGATGGCGAAGAACGCGGTCAGCACGATCAAGGTCAGGAACGGCGCGATGTTGCGCATCTGGCTGCGCAGGGTGGCGGCAAGACCCACCGCCGCGCGGGCCGGCGGCGCCACCGAAGCGTCCTTGGCATCGTCACTCATCGTTCACGCCGCCTCCAGCAACCGGTCCTTGCTGACGTTTTCATCGCTGAACTCGCGCACCAGCTCGCCCTTGCGCAGCACCACGATGCGGTCGGCCATCGAGAGCACGGTCTCGGGCTCGCTCGACACGATGACGATCGCCAGCCCCTGCTCCTTGAGGCCGCGCACGATCTTCACCACCTCGTCCTTGGCACCGACATCCATGCCGCGCGTCGGCTCGCACAGCACCAGCACCTTGGGCGGATAGGTCAGCCACTTGGCGAGCCCGACCTTCTGCTGGTTGCCGCCCGAGAGCCCGCCCAGCAATGCATCGACCCGCGGCGGGCGGATGCGCAACGCCTCGATCTGGCGTGCCGCCAGGGTGCGCTCCTGGGCCGGTTTCAGGAACAGCCGCGACAGGCGTCCCAGGATGCTGATGGAGGTGTTCTTGTAGACCGGCTCCTGGTGAAAGAGCATCGAGCGGCGGCTGTCGGGCACGAAGGCCATGCCGGCGCGCCGGGCGCCGGCCGTGCCGCCCGCGCGCAGGCGCCGCCCATCGACATGGATGGTGCCGCGCTCGAGCTTCGTCTTGCCGAACAGGACCCGCGCCAGCTCGGCCTGGCCGCAGCCCATGAAGCCATAGACGCCCAGCACCTCGCCGACGCGCACCTTCAGCGACACGTCGCGCAGGTTGCGACCCAGGCGCAGGTTGGCCGCGTCGAGCACGACCGGCTTGTCCGACAGCGGCGCCAGGCGGATGTCGCGCGTGTAGGTGTCCTCCAGCTCAGCATGGCCGCGGCCGATCATGCTCTGGATCAAGCCGTTCTTGGTCGACGACGCGGCCGGCGCCGTCATCACCTTCTGGCCGTTGCGGAACACCGTGACCGTGTCGGAGATGCTGAGGATGTCGTCGATGAAGTGCGAGATGAACACGATGCTGGCGCCGTCGGCGCGCAGGCCGCGCAACGCCGCGAACAGGCGCGCGATCTCGGGCGGCGACAGCGCCGAGGTCGGCTCGTCCAGAATGATGATGCGGGCGTCCGAGAACAGCACCCGCGCGATCTCGATCAACTGCTGCACGCCGATCGGCAGGTCGCCCATCTGCCGGCGCGGGTCGACGTCGACTCCCAGCCGCGCCAGCTGGGCCCGCGCCTCTTCCGCCATGCGCCGCCATTGCACCACGCCGAACCGGTTGGTGCGCTGGGTGCCGAGAAACACGTTCTCGGCCACCGACAGGTCGGGCGCGATGCTGAGCTCCTGGTGCACCATGGCGATGCCGGCCGCGTGCGCATCGCGCGTGCGGCGGAAATGGACATCGCGCCCGTCGAGCAGGAAGCGGCCGGCATAGTCGGCATGCACGCCGGCGATGATCTTCATCATCGTGCTCTTGCCGGCGCCGTTCTCGCCGACAAGGCCGTGGATCTCGCCGGCGCGCAAGGTGAAGTCGACGTCGCGCAACGCCTGCACGCCGCCGAACGACTTGGATACGCCGATGAGCTGCAGCAGCGGCGTGTTGGCTTCAGGCACGGTTCAGATCAGGAAATGATCCTGCATCCACTGCATGCCGGCCGCATTCGCCTTGGTGACGACGGGACCGTCGGTGATGACATGCTTGGGAATGCCCTTGCCGGTCTTCTCGCCGCCTGTGACGGCCGCCACGCCGGCAACGATGGCACCGCCATGGATGCGGCACGACGGGTTGCGCACGGTGGCGAACATGCGCCCGTCGCTCACCGCCTGGATGGCCGGCGGCATGGCATCGACACCGCCGATCAGGATGTTGGTGCGATTGCGCGCCTTCATGATGTTGTAGGCGGCCAGCGCCATGTCATCGTTGTGGAAGAACGCGGCGTCGATCTGCGGGTACTTCGTCAGGTAGGTCTCCCACAGGCGCGCCGTCTTGGTCACGTCCCAGTCGGCGGGCTGCGTGTCGAGCACCTCGATGTTGGGATACTGCTTGATGATCGCCTGGAAGCCGCGGGCGCGGCCCTGCGCACCGGTATGCCCCAGCGCACCCTGGGTCATGATGATCTTGCCCTTGCCGCCCATCGCCGTGGCCAGCGCCTGCGTGACCGCGGCGCCCATGAACTCGTTGTCGGGCGCCAGGAACGAATGGACGTTGATCTGCTCCAGCGGCGCGATCAGCGTGTCCATGTCGATCACGGGGATGCCGGCATCGATCATCTTCTGCACCGGCTGCGTCAGCGTGCCGATGCCGAAGGCCTGGATGGCGACGAAGTCCCACTTCTGCGACGCCATGTTGTCGACCGCCGCGCGCTGCTTGACGGCATCGAGCTGGCCGTCGAACCACGTCACCTCGACATTGAACAGCTTGCCCCACCACTCGGCCGCCTGCTTGCCCTGGGCGCACCACGTCGCCTGCAGGCCGGCATTCGAAAAGGCCGCCTTCAACGGCTTTTCCGAGCGGCCGACCACCTGGGCCAGCGCCTGCGCGATATCGACGCCGCCCACCAGGGCTGTCGCGAGACCCGCGGTTGCAGCGATCTGCATGAAGTCGCGCCGCGTCGTGGGCGAGGAGTCGTTGGTCGACATTGTTTCACTCCCTCTTTGCGTTCGTTGAGAGAGGATCGTTCACTGCGCCCGGATCAAAGTCAACGAAGCGGGCATGCGCAGTATATTTGCATGAAAGAGCAGACTCTGGTGGGACGGATGGCCTGGGAGCGCGGGCGTCTCGCCCGCATCGGCGCGCCAGCGCCGACCATCGTCGCCTCCGATCACGCGGTGAAAGAATGCGCGCGGGACGCCCGCGCTCCCAGGCGTCCCACTCCGCTCGACGTGACAGATCTACGCCGCCCTGCCGCCGACCAGGTTCAGCGCGGCACCGGCATGGAACCACGCCACCTGCGGCGCACTGAACGAATGGCGCAGCGCCAGCGTGGTCGTCGTCCCGTCGGCGTGTGCCAGCACGCAGGTGACAGGCTTGCCTGGCGCCAGGTCGGCGAGACCCAGCAGACTGACGCGATCGTCCTCGCGCACCCGCTCGTAGTCGGCAGGATTCTCGAACGTCAGCGCCAGCAGGCCCTGCTTCTTCAGGTTCGACTCATGAATGCGCGCGAAGCTGCGGGCGATCACCGCCACGCCGCCCTGCAGGCGCGGCGACAGCGCGGCGTGTTCGCGGCTGCTGCCCTCGCCGTAATTGTGATCGCCGATCACGACCCACTTGATGCCCTCTGCCTTGTAATGTCGTGCAATCGCCGCGAAGGGCTGGCCGCCCTCGCCCGTCACGACATTGCGGCCCTTACCCGCGTCGTCGCTAAACGCATTGACGGCGCCCGAGAACATGTTGTCGCTGAAGCGGTCGAGGTGACCGCGGAAGCGCAACCACGGACCCGCCGGCGAGATGTGATCGGTGGTCGTCTTGCCGCGGGTCTTCACCAGCACCGGCATGTCGCGGAAGTCCTGGCCGTCCCACGCCGGCCACCGTTCCAGGCGCTGCAGCCGCTCGCTACCCGACGCGATCTTCAGCGTCACGCCCGTGCCGTCCGCCGGCGGCGCGACATAGGCCGCGCGGCCGCCGACGAAATCGCCGGGCGGCACGTCGGGTGCCGGTCGCGGCGGGTCCAGGCGAAACGCCTTGCCGTCGGCACCGACCAGCGTGTCGGTGAGCGGATTGAACGACAGGCGTCCGGCGGCGGCCAACGCCGTCACCAGCTCGGGGCTGGCGATGAAGTTCATGGTCGTCGCCTGGCCGTCATTGCGCCGCGGGAAGTTGCGGTTGAACGACGTGACGATGGTGTTGGGCTGGCCGCTGTCGGACGCCGCCCGGCGCCACTGCCCGATGCACGGGCCGCAGGCATTGGCCAGCACGGTGGCGTCGATGTCCTTCAGCGCCTGCATCTGCCCGTCGCGTTCGATGGTGGCACGCACCCGCTCGGAACCGGGCGTGACCAGCAACGGCGTTGCGGTCGCAAGACCATGACGGTGCGCCTGCTGGGCCACGTCGGCGGCGCGACTCATGTCCTCGTACGAGGAGTTGGTGCAGCTGCCGATCAGGGCCGTGGTGATGCGATCGACGAAGGCGTTGGCGGGATCACGCACCTCGGCCGCCAGCTGCGAGATCGGCCGCGCGCGATCGGGCGTGTGCGGGCCCACCACATGCGGCTCCAGGCTCGACAGGTCGAGCGCGACAACGCGGTCGTAGTACTTCTCTGGACTGGCCTCGACCTCGGGATCGGGCGCCAGCATGTCCTGGTGCTGCTCCATCAGCGGCACCAGCGCGGCGCGGCCGGTGGCGCGCAGGTAGCGGGCCATGCGCGTGTCGGCGGGAAACATCGAGGTCGTGGCCCCGAGCTCGGCGCCCATGTTGGTGATCGTGGCCTTGCCGGTGGCGCTGATGGTACGCGCCCCGGGGCCGATGTATTCGACGATCGCGTTGGTGCCGCCGGCCACCGTCAGCTGGCCGGCGACGTAGAGGATCACATCCTTCGGCGCCGCCCAGCCCTCGAGGCTGCCGGTGAGATGGACCGCGATGCGCCTGGGATAGAGCACTTCCCACGGCAGGCCTGCGATCACCTCGACCGCGTCGGCACCACCGACTCCCACGGCGCAGGCGCCCAGGCCACCGGCGTTGGTCGTGTGCGAGTCGGTGCCGATGATCAGCTGGCCCGGGAAGGCGTAATTCTCCAGCACCACCTGGTGCATGATGCCGGCGCCGGGTCCCCAGAAGCCGCAGCCGTAGCGCGCGGCGGCCGAGCGCAGGAAGTCGTAGATCTCCTGGTTCTCGTCGAGCGATGCCCGCAGGTCGCCGGCACCGTCGGTGCGCGCCTGGATGAGGTGATCGCAGTGGATCGTGGTCGGCACAGCGACGCGCTCGCGGCCGGTCTGCATGAACTGCAGCATCGCGCTCTGGCCCAGCACGTCCTGGAAGATCACGCGATCGGGCCGCAGCGCCAGGTAGCTGCGGCCGGGCTCCAGGTCCTGCGTCGCGGGATCATCGAGATGACCCAGCAGCACCTTGTCGGCCAACGTCAACGGACGGCCCAGCCGGCGGCGCACCACCGCCAGTTTCTCCGCCATCGCCGCGTAGAGCCTGGCCGCCATCTGCGGCGTCGACTCGATCTCCACCATCACTGCCTCCTCCTGGGAGCGCGGGCGTCCGCCCCGCTCATGTCTTGGCGCTATGCGCCGATGCGGGCGAGACGCCCGCGCTCCCAGGACTCATATGCTTTCGGCGGTAGTCCATCCATAATATGGTTAATATGAAATCCATATCGAATGGATATGACAGATGGAACTGCGACACCTCCGGTACTTCATCGCCGTCGCCGAGGAAGGGCACGTCACCCGGGCGGCCGAGCGGCTGGGCATGCAACAGCCACCGCTCAGCCAGCAGATCCGCGCGCTGGAGCGCGAGCTGGACGTTCAGCTGTTTCGCCGCAAGCCGCGCGGCGTCGAGCCGACCGCGGCCGGCCGCGCGCTGCTGGCCGACGCCCGCGCCATCCTGGCCCAGATCGACCATGCCTGCGCCACGACCCGCCGCACGGCGCGCGGCGAAGAGGGCCGCATCTGCGTCGGCTTCACCAGCTCGGCGCCCTTCCATCCCTTCATGCCGCGTGTGATCCGCGCCTTCCGCGAGCGCTATCCGCTGGTGTCGCTGACCCTGGAGGAGAGCGGCACCACGGAGCTGATCGAAGGCCTGCGGGCCGAGCGCGTGGATGCCGCCTTCATCCGCACGCCGGTGGCCAACCCCGAGGGGATCACCGTCAGTCCGTTGCTGGAGGAGCCGATGGTGGTGGCGCTGCCGCAAGGCCACGCGCTGGCGCGCACCAGCAAGAGCGAGGCGTTGGCGCTCAAGAGCCTGGCGACGGAGACCTTCATCGTCTACCGCCGCCCCACCGGTCCCGGGCTCTACGATGCGATCATCGCCGCCTGTCATGCCAGCGGTTTCAGTCCGCGCGTTGGTCAGGAAGCGCCGCGCATCGTCTCGACCCTGAACCTGGTTGCCGCCGGTCTCGGGGTGGCGATCGTGCCGGCGTCCCTGCAGCGCATGCAGATGGACGGCGTGGCCTACCGCCGCCTCAAGGGAACCGCACCGCGGGCGCCCCTGAGGCTGGCGCTGCGCCGCCACGACACCGCACCGCCAGTACGCCGCTTCCTCGACCTGGTCCGCCAGACGGCACGGGCGTTCTCACCTTCTCCCCGCGAAGGCGGGGAGAAGGTGGCGCGCAGCGCCGGATGAGGGGCTTTGCGGTGTCCCGACCGGTCACAGATTTTGCTAGTGCCAGTGCCATTCACCGTGATGTCGCGAAGCCCCTCATCCGCCCTTCGGGCACCTTCTCCCCGCCTGCGCGGGGAGAAGG
>DATEIF010000109.1:0-14110 GCA_035279205.1 Vineibacter sp. | reverse complement strand
GTCGTGCGTTCGCCGCATGCGCATGCCCGCTTCACGGTGGGCGATCTCGATCGCGTGCGCCAGGCGCATCCCGGTCTGGAGCGCATCCTGGTGGCACGCGACGTGCCGTTCAACGGCTTCGGCATCTATCCCGACATCAAGGACCAGCCGGTGCTGGCCGACGGGCTGGTGCGCTACCGCGGCGAGGCGGTGGTGGCGCTGGTCGGCACGCGCGCGGCCGTGCTGGCGTTGCGTGACGAGGCCCTGCCGATCACATGGACGTCATTGTCGCCGATCGCCGATATCGACATGGCACGCAGCGGCGCGGACCTGGTGCAGGCCGACAAGCCGGGTAACCTGCTGATCGATGGCGGTGTGCGCTGCGGCGATGCGACCGCCGCGTTTGCCCAGGCGGCCGCCGTGGTCGACGTGGTCGTCGAGACGCCCTTCGTCGAACACGCCTATATCGAACCCGAGGCTGGATGGGCCCGGCGCGTCGGCGATCGACTGGAGATCCACGTCACAACGCAGACGCCGTACATGGATCGCGACGAGGTCGCGAGCGTCATGCGCCTGCAGCCCGCGCAGGTGCGTATCGTGCCGGCGGCTTGTGGCGGCGGCTTCGGCGGCAAGCTCGATCAGTCCGTGCAGCCGCTGGTGGCGCTCGCGACATGGCTGCTTGGTCGGCCGGTGGCCTGCGTCTACACGCGGCCCGAAAGCATGGCGGCGACCACCAAGCGCCATCCCGCCCGCATTCGCGCCCGCTTTGCCGCCGGCGCCGATGGCCGCCTGTCGGCCTGCGATGTCGATGCCGCCTTCGATACCGGCGCCTACGCCTCGTGGGGGCCGACTGTCGCCAACCGTGTGCCCGTGCACGCCACGGGCCCGTACCGCGTGCCCAACGTGCGGACCTGGGGTGCCGCGATCTTCACCAACAACCCGCCGGCTGGTGCCTTCCGCGGCTTCGGCGTGCCGCAGGCCGCGATCGCGCATGAAGCTGCGATGGATGGCTTGGCCGACCGGCTCGGCATCGATCGGCTCGAGTTCCGCCATCGCAACGCGCTGCGCGTGGGCGACGCGACGGCAACCGGCCAGCGGCTGACGCACTCCGCCGGGCTTGCCGCCTGCCTCGAGGCGTTGCGGCCGCGCTGGCAGGAAGCGCAGGTTGCGGTGGCCCGATTCAATGCCGAGGCCCGGAAGCAGTCGACGCCGCGGCGGCGCGGCGTGGGTGTCGGCTGCATGTGGTACGGCATCGGCAATACGTCGATGTCCAATCCGTCGACCATGCGCGTGGGCCTGGCGCGCGATGGCGCGCTGACGCTCTACAGCGGCGCCGTCGATATCGGCCAGGGCAGCAACACCATCATGACCCAGATCGCCGCCGATGCGCTGGGCCTGCCGATGGCCCTGTTTCGTCTGGTCGCCGGCGACACCGATCTCACCGCTGATGCCGGCAAGACCTCGGCATCGCGTCAGACCTTCGTCTCGGGCAAGGCAGCCGAGCGGGCGGGTGCCGATCTACGCCGCAACATCCTGCGCCTGGCCAATGCCGGCGCCACCGCGACCCTGGCGCTTGCGGGCACGACGCTCACCGTGTCCGACCGCGACGCGGTGCGCCGCATCGACCTTGCGGCGCTGCCCGTGGTGTCCGGAGAAGACGTGCTGCTGGGCGAAGGCACGTTCGATCCGCCGACCACGCCGCTGGATGCGGACGGGCAGGGCGTGCCCTACGCCAGCTACGCCTTCGCCGCGCAGATGGCGGAGGTCGAGGTCGATCTCGAGCTGGGCACCACGATGGTGCTGCGCATGGTGGCGGCTCACGACGTTGGTCGCGCCATCAACCCGATGCAGGTCGAGGGCCAGATCGAGGGCGGTATCGCGCAGGGACTCGGGCTGGCACTCATGGAGGAGTATCTGCCGGGACGCACCGA
This sequence comes from Vineibacter sp., assembly GCA_035279205.1. Taxonomy (GTDB): domain Bacteria; phylum Pseudomonadota; class Alphaproteobacteria; order Reyranellales; family Reyranellaceae; genus Vineibacter. The sequence goes on along the minus strand of DATEIF010000109.1, from coordinate 12,200 downwards.
GAACCTGCACGACTACCTGATCCCCACGGTGGGCGACATGCCGCTGATCGACACCATCCTGATCGAGGACCCCGATCCGCTGGGCCCGTCCGGCGCCAAGGGCGTCGGCGAGCCCGGCCTGGTGCCCACAGCACCCGCAATCCTCGGCGCCATTGATCACGCCACCGGCGTGCGCATGACGTGCGTGCCGGTCCTGCCGCACCGCCTGCGGGCTGCCCTGAGGGCGAAGGAGGGGCGATGAGCGATAGGAAAGCCTTCATGGTGAGCTTGTCGAACCATGAAGGCACTCGCACGATCGTCGGTGCGAGACGCTTCATGGTTCGACGGGCTCACCATGAAGCGTTGATGCACCGAATGACCTCCCTCCTGAATAGGGAGGGCTGTCGCATATGGCCACACACAACCTCATCCTGAGGAGCGAGCGAAGCGAGCGTCTCGAAGGATGGGCTACAGTCTCGTTCGATCGTTCCAGCGGCTGTTGCAACAGCCGTGCGACAGCCCACCCTTCGAGACGGCCGCTACGCGGCCTCCTCAGGGTGAGGTAGTCGCCATATGCGAATGCCCTGCCTGAATAGGGAGGATCGGCCATGAGCGACGACATCACGCTGTCGCAGGCGGAGCGCGACGCCGGCATCGTGCGCTGCGATGCCTGCCCGGTGCTGTGCCGCATCCGGCCGGGCAAGTCGGGCGCCTGCGATCGCTACGCCAACGAGGCCGGCACGCTGGTGCGCGTCGATCCGCTGGTGCTGCTGGAGCGCAGTGACGCACCGCGCGTGCCGTTTGCGCAGGGCGACGAGGCGTGGGACGGCACCCTGGGCCGCGGTGCGTTCGTGACCGGCATCGGCGCCACCACGACCTACCCAGACTACAAGCCGGCGCCCTTCATCGTGTCGAGCCGCATCGACAACGTGGACATGGTGACCGTCGTCACCGAGGGCATCTTCAGCTACTGCGGCGTCAAGGTGAAGATCGATACCGACCGCTTCCTCGGACCGGAGCAGGCGGCGGTGCGCGTGAACGGCGAGCAGGTCGGCCATGTCACCACGGCCGAGTACGGCTCGCAGATGCTGTCGCTGGGTGGCGTGCGCCATCTCACCGGCGGCAGCAAGAAGGAGGGCGTCGCCACCTGCGATGCCCTGCTGGCACTGTGCAACCGCGAGCCGGTGGCGCTCACCATCGATCAGGGCTCGACCGTGGTCGTGCAGGCCGGCCAGGCGCCCGTCGTCAACGATATGCGCGAGGAGCGCATGCGCGTGGGCTGCGGCTCGGCCGCCATCGGCATGTTCGCGCCGCAGTGGCATGGCCATGTCGACGAGGTGATCGTGGTCGACGACCACATCACGGGCGTGCTGAGCGAGCATCAGGGCGGCCGCTTTCTCGACATGAAACCGGCGGGCATCCGCGTGCGCGGCCGCAAGTCGACGCCGGGCCGCTATTTCCAGGTCGCCGAGCCCGGGCTGGGCTGGGGTGGCACCGACGTGAAGGACCCGCTGGAGATCATCGATCGCATCGATCCCAAGACGGCATGGCCCGGCCTGAAGCTGCTGATGGTCTCGACCACCGGCGAGCATGCCGCCTGGTTCGTGCTCGATGATGCGCTCAAGCCCGTCGCGGCCGAGATGCCGGCGGCCGTGCATAAGGTGGTCGAGCGCATCGCCGAGAACTGCGAGCCGGCCCTGTGCACCGTGATGTTCATGGCCGGTGCCGGCGGCTCGCTGCGCGCCGGCGTTACCGAGAACCCGGTGCGGCTGACGCGCTCGGTGAAGGACACGTTGACCCGTGTCACCTGCGGCGGCGCGCCGGCCTATATCTGGCCCGGCGGCGGCATCACGCTGATGGTCGATGTCACGCGCATGCCCGAGAAATCGTTCGGCTACGTGCCGACGCCGGCGCTGGTGGCCCCGATCGAGTTCACCCTGCGCCGTGACGACTATGTCGCGCTGGGCGGCTACGCCGACCGTGCCGTGGCGCTCGAGGACGTGCTGAAGTCGGGCAAGCTCGAAACACGGGCCTGGCCCGGACCGTCGCCGTCGGGCGGCTGATCCGCATGTGGGGCGGCCCGCAGATCGCACGCCTGCCCGACGGGCGGCTGCATCTGCAGCACGGCCCGATCGACCTCATCATCGAGGCCTGGGGCGCGGCTTCCGAGATTGCGGCCGCCTACCGGCAGGCCGCCGACCGCTTCGGCGATATCCTCGAGACGCTGGTGCGCGAGCTGGCTGTCCTGCGTGCGCCGGTCGGTGCCGTCTTGCCGGCGCTGAGTGGTCCGGTGGCGCGGCGCATGGCCGATGCCGTGTGGCCGTATCGCGACGTTTACATCACGCCGATGGCGGCGGTCGCGGGTGCCGTCGCCGACGAGATGCTGGCGGCGCTGGTGAAGGGCCGTGGGCTTGCCAAGGCGTACGTCAACAACGGCGGCGACATCGCCTTTCACCTGGCGCCCGGCGAGAGCCTGCGCACCGCCGTGGTGGCCAATCTCGAGGTGCCGGCACGCGATGCGGTGGCGACCCTGACCGCCGACCTGCCGGTGCGTGGTCTTGCCACCTCGGGCTGGCGCGGCCGCTCGTTCTCGCTGGGCATCGCCGACGCCGCGACGGTCTTCGCGGCCAGTGCCGCGGCGGCCGACGCCGCGGCGACCATCGTCGGCAACGCGATCATGGTCGATCATCCTGCGATCGATCGGCGGCCGGCGTCATCCCTGCGCGACGATACCGATCTGGGCGACCTGCTGGTGACGACGGCGGTCGGCCCGTTGCCGCAAGAGGCGATATCGGCGGCGCTTGATGCCGGCGCCGAAGCGGCGCGCCGACTACAGGCAAGCGGCCTGATCATGGGTGCAGCCCTCAGCCTTCAGGGCGCCTGGCGTCTGGTGATGCCGAGCCTTCCGCGGTAGAGATCACTCACAGCAGCTGGTTGGGTCGCGTGGATTTCGAAGCCTTCCGAATCGATCTCACGTACACGGATGAGGAACTGTCCGCCTACGAGGTGATGACCGTGCGCCACCAGCAGGCGCAAGCCGATCGGTACACGTGGTATTCGTGGAGCGTGCTCGCCACCGGCGCATTTGCTGCACTCGTGGTCGCTATCCTGGCCCTGGCGTTGGGCCTCGCGGATCGCAACACTGGCGGGCTGGTGGCGGTGCTGGTCTTCGCCGGATTCTATCTCGGCATCTTGACGCCGCAGCTCTGGGACCGGGTGCTGCAACGCCGCACGCGCCAGGAGTCGTGGGCGAAGTTCCGCGCGACGTGGGCCGATACCACCCTGACGGTGGCGTCCCGGGGCATCCGGCTCCGCGGCCCCGGCTACCGCGTCACCTACGCCCGCGCCGCGATCGAGCGGACCAGCCGTGACAGCGGGTTTATCCTGATCTGGGTCAAGGCCGCGATACCGCTGGCGATTCCGGTCCGGCTCCTGACGCCGGCCCAGGAGACCATATTGCTGGCGCTGGTGAGGCCGCCTGCTTGAAGCGTCATCCTTCGCCGCGCTCGGATGACGGGAGGTCTACACGCCTTCCGGCTTGCGCGGCGGCCACATGCGGGCGAGATCGCCGGTCGGGTTGGTGAAGGCAGCAAAGTCGCGCAGATTGCGCGTCTGGTGGAAGTGCGCCAGCGCCCACACCACGGTGGGGAACGCCAGGTTCTCCCACGGGATCTCGTCCCAGCGGAACAAGCCGACCTCGGCGCTTTCGGGGCCTGGCGCAAAATCGGGTGACGCCAGCCGCGCGCGGTACATGATCTGCACCTGGCCGATGCGTGCGATGCTGTAGACCGCCAGCAGCCGGTCGATCTCGATCGTGCAGCAGGCTTCCTCGACGGCCTCGCGCTGCGCCGCCTGTTCCGTGGTCTCGCCGATCTCCATGTAGCCGGCCGGCAGGGTCCAGAAGCCCTTGCGCGGCTCGATGGCGCGGCGCGCCAGGAGGATGCGGTCCTCCCACGTCACCACCGAGCCGGCGACGATCTTGGGATTTTGGTAGAGGATGAACTGGCAGTCGTCGCACACCAGCCGCTCGCGGTTGTCGCCCTCGGGCACGCGCTTCTTGAAATTATCCGGCGGATCCCACGGCAGGCGCGGCGGCGGTCGCTCAACATCGCTCATCGGACTCTCCCTGCGCGCACTGACCTCACCCTGAGGAGCGAGCGCAGCGAGCGTCTCGAAGGGTGGGCGACCGCACCACGGCTACAATTATCCACTGAGACTGTAGCCCATCCTTCGAGACGGCCGCTACGCGGCCTCCTCAGGATGAGGTCCAGGACCTCTACGCTGCCCGGATCAGCGCCGCCACGCCGGGCAGGGTCTTGCCTTCCATCCATTCGAGGAAGGCGCCGCCGGCCGTCGAGACATAGCTGAACTTCTCGTCGACGCCGGCATGCGCCAGCGCCGCCACGGTGTCACCGCCGCCGGCCACGGACAGCAGCTTGCCGGCCTGCGTCAGTGCCGCCGCCTCGCGTGCCACCGCCGTCGTGCCGGTGTCGAACGGCGCCACCTCGAAGGCGCCCAGCGGTCCGTTCCACACCAGGGTCGCGCACTGGGCCAAGTCTGAGTTTAGCATCGCGATCGATTTCGGGCCGATATCGAGGATCATCTGGTCATCGGGCACGGCGGCGACATCCACCGTGCGGCTGGCGGTACCGGCCTTGAACTCGCCGGCGACCACGGCATCGACGGGCAGCAGCACCTTGCATTTGGCCGCCGCAGCCTTGCCCAGGATCTCGCGTGCGGTGTCGGCCAGATCCTTCTCGCACAGCGACTTGCCGACATTGATCCCCTGCGCGTGAAGGAAGGTGTTGGCCATGCCGCCGCCGATGATCAGCCGGTCGACCTTGCCCACCAGGTTGCCCAGCAGCTCCAGCTTGGTTGACACCTTGGCGCCGCCGACCAGCGCCGCCACCGGCCGCCGCGGCGCGCCCAGCGCCTTGTCGAGCGCTTCGAGCTCGGCCTGCATCAGCCGCCCCGCCACCGCCGGCATGCGGTTGGCGATGCCCTCGGTTGAGGCATGCGCGCGGTGTGCGCAGGAGAAGGCGTCGTTGACGTAGATGTCGCCCAGCGCCGCGAGCTGGTCGATGAAGCCCTGCTCGTTCTTCTCCTCTTCCTTGTGGAAGCGCAGGTTCTCCAGCAGCAGCACGTCGCCATTCTTCAGGCCCGACACGGCCTGCTGCGCCAGCGAACCGACAGCGTTTTCGGTGAACGAAACCGGCCGCTTCAGCGTCGCCGCCAGCGGCTCGACCAGCGCCTTCAGCGACATCTCCGGCACCACCTTGCCGCCGGGCCGGCCGAAATGGCTCAGCACCACGACCTTGGCGCCCTTGTCGGCGAGCTCGGCGATGGTCGGCGCCACCCGCTCGATGCGGGTCATGTCGGTGACCTTGCCGTGCTCCATCGGCACGTTGAGGTCGACGCGGATCAGCACGCGCTTGCCGGCGGGCGCAATGTCATCGATGGTCTTGAAAGCGGGCATGCAAACCTCAGGCACTATGCGCGGGTGTCGGAGCGCGAAACATCGGGGTTCGCCGCATGGCTAGCGGGCCGCGACGCCGGATGCAAGGGCATGCAACGACGCGCTCAGTCGTCTTTTTTGCGGATCAGGAACACCAGCGTGTCGCCCTCGCGCGCGGCCTGGACCAGCGTATGGCCGGTCTGGCGGCAGTATGCCGGGAAATCGGCGGCGGCCGCCGGGTCCGTCGCCAGCACCTTCAGGGTCTGGCCCGGCGCCAGCGCGCGCATCATGCGGTTGGCGCGCAGTACCGGCAGCGGGCACAAGAGGCCGCTGGCGTCATAGGTCTGGTCAGCCGCGAGCGCATCAGCCATGGATCGATCACCTGTCGGGGGCGTGATAGTACTGCAGCGCTTCCGGCAGATGGCGGCGAATCTCGGCAATACGTGTGTCTTCGGCAGGATGTGTCGACAGGAACTCGGGCGGGCGTCCGCCACGGCTGTCGCCGGCACTTCGCATCCGTTCCCACAGGCCCACGGCAGCGCGCGGATCGTAGCCGGCGTGCGCGGCCAGGATCAGTCCGACGCGATCCGCTTCGGACTCCTGGTTGCGTGAGAAGCTCAGCAGCACCAGGTTGCCGGCGATCGCCAGGCCCGCGCCGGCGGCGGCGCCCGAGGCCCGGTTATCGCGCCCGCCGATGATCGCGCCCAGGATCGCGCCGCCCAGCGTCGAGGCTGTCCCGATCGCCATCTGGTCGGCGATCCGCTCGCCATGATGGCGCATCAGGGCGTGCGCCACCTCGTGACCCATGACGATCGCCAACCCGTTCTCATCCAGGCTCACCGGTAACAGCCCGGTATAGACCGCGATCTTGCCGCCGGGCAGGCAATAGGCGTTCACCACTCCGGGTTCGTCGATAACGTTGAACTCCCACTGGAAGTGGGGCGCCTGCCACAGGCCTTCCGGTGGTGTCTCCGCTGCCTGGGCGATGCGTCGGCCGATACGCTCGACCATCGCCTTGTACTCGGCGTTGTTCGAGAGCTGGTGTTTCGACAGCTCGTCGCGGTAAAGCTGGCCGGCCTGCGCGCGCAGCGCCTCATCGCCGATCGGCGCCAGACGGCTGCGCCCCGTAATCGGTGCGGATTCGCAGGCCACGAGCGTGGCTGCAAGCGCAGACAGCGCAACGACTGATCGCACGGCACGCGTCATCACGCTACTCCGCTCCAGCTGCGTTCGCCTGGTTATCTAGGGCGTACGCCGCGGCACCGCAACGTCGTGTTCCGCTGCCGATGCCCCCTAGTGCCGCGCATTGGCGCGCATCCAACCGACCGTGGCGGCCACCGCCTGGTCATCGATTCCATAGAAGCCGTGATAATGGTTGGCCTCGCAGGGATCGGCGCGGGCGCTGGCCGGACCGCCGCCGATCAGGGTCACGATGTCCACCTTCGGCGCGCCCACCAGCAGCGCCTTGAAACGATCGGCATCCGCCGGTGGCGTGATCCGGCAGCTGTCGTCGCGATGGCGCAGCAGCAGCACGGGAACCCGGATGCGTCCCATGTCGCCCGTGCTTGCGGCGCCGGGCACGTTGTAGTTCATCAACGCACCCGACGAGATCACCAGCCCGTCGGGCAGTGTCGCTGTTTGCTGCGCGAAGAGGTTGGCCGCCGACACCGCGCCGCGGCTGGTGCCGATCACCCAGACTGGTGACGCCACCTTGCGGGCCGCGGCCACCACGAGCGCCAGGTCGGCCGCGTGGGCCGGGCCGAAGCGATAGCGTTGCGTGCCCTTGAGGTCGCTGGCGATATCGGGCGCGAACACCGCGTAGCCCGCCTGCACGTAGGCGGCGCGGGTGCGGATGAGATGGTTGCCGCCCAGCTGGTTGATGCGCCCCTGGGCATCGATGTCGAGCACGCCCGAGCCACCCGCCAGCAGGATCACGCTGCCGACCGGCGCGAGCGGCCGGTCGGTGACGACGCGCAGCTCCGCGCCGGGACGCGGCGTCAGCGTCAACAGCGTGTCGGCGGCGCGGCTTGGCGCTCCCACGGCCGCCATGCCGACAATGGAGAGCACAGCGAGGATGCGCCGCATGACTGCCTCCGGCCGGGGATGAAGCGAGCGATCAGGCCCTTTCCAGCCCGCACCACTGGGCGATGAACAGCGCCGTGGACTGGGTGATCTTGCGCACCGACTCGAGGTTCACGCGCTCGTCGAAGCCGTGCACGTCGTCGGATTGCGGACCGTACACCAAGGCCGGAATGCCGGCGTAGAGGCCGAAGAAGCGGTTGTCGGCGGTGCCGGTCTGGGTGCGGTCCTTCAGCGCCTCGCCGAACACGGTCTGGTGCGCATCGGCCAGCACGGCGCGCACCTGCTCGTGGTTCTTCAGCACGAACGGCTCGGCCTGGAAGCCTTCCCAGGTCACCGTCGGCGGGGCGTTGCCCAGGAACGGATCGTTGGCAGCCGCGCGGCGCACGCAGTCCTCGATCTCGCGCCGCGCCTCGGCCAGCGTCTGCGTCGGCAGCACGCCCGCGCGCATGTCGAAGGTGCACCACGCCGGCACCGAGCTCGCCCAGTCGCCGCCCTCGATGCGGCCGACATTGAAGTTCACTGGATGATGATGGTCGTGGAAGTGCGGATCGTTCACCTTGCGCGCGTTCCACTGCGTCTCCAGCTCGCGCAGCGCCTGGATCAGGCGATAGGCCGACTCGATGGCGTTGGAACCGGCGTCGGCCTTGTAGACATGCACGGGGTGGCCGGTGACCCGGACCTGGAACCACATCACGCCGACCTGCGCGATGGTCATGGTGCCGCCGGACGGCTCGGGGATCAGCGCCGCGTCGGCGCGGTAGCCGCGCTGCAGGCAGGCCAGTGCGCCGTTGCCGGTGCATTCCTCCTCGACCACCGACTGCATGTAGACGTCGGCCGCCGGCCGCCAGCCCAGGCGCTTGAGTGCGATCAGCGCGAAGTGGTTGAGGATCAGGCCGGCCTTCATGTCGCCCGAGCCGCGGCCATACATCCAGCCGTCCTTGATGCGCGGCTCGAACGGTGGCGCGGTCCACATGTCGTGCGGGCCTTCCGGCACCACGTCGATGTGACCATTGAGGATCAGCGACCGGCCCTTGGGGTTGTTGGGCCGCCAGGCACCGACCACGTTCCAGGCGTCGTCATAGTCGACATGCTTGGGCGAGTAGCCCGGCAGATGCTTGATGTCGTCGACATGGATCTGCCAGCGATCGATGCCCAGCCCTTCCTCCTTGAAGAGCCGCGTCATCATGTCCTGCGCCGGCGCCTCCTTGTAACGCACCGAGGGGATGCGCACGAGATCGGCCAGTACCGATGTCTGGCGGTCGAACGTCTCGTCGACCGCAGTCATGATTTGCGTGGTGAGCGTAGCGTCCAGCATGGGTCGGCCCTGAAGGTGATCGTCGGGCCGAGCCTAGCGTGGATTCGCAGGCGTACAAGACTATCCGTTCTTATGCGCCGGATGACGCGTGTGCGGCGAACGCAACGCTCTATGCCGGGTGCTCGGCAGTCGAATGATCGGTGGGCTGCGGTGTCATGGTTAGCACCGTGACGCCGGTGGGCGCCTGGAACCGGTGCCAGCAACCTTGCGGCACGACGGTCAGCATGCCGGCCTTCAGGGTCAGCACGCAGGCGCCGTCCGGCGTCAGGATCGTGAGCTGCGTCTCGCCCGCCAGGACCTGCACCAGCTCATCGCCGTTGCGGTGGCGCTCCCAGGGACTCTGGCCCTCGAACGCGCCGGCGAAGACGGCGCCGTCGCGCGTCTCGATCAGCCGGGCAAAGGCGGCGGCCGACTCGGGGCCCGGGGTGTCGGGCCGGCGATTGCGCAAGACGGGCAGCGGCGCCAGCGCCGCCTGGATGTCAACCGCTTTCGGCTGGGGGTGGCTCATGTCAGGTGCCCTTTCGTGTTCGCAGCGCACCATCATTGTCGGTAACGCCAGTGTATCATCAAGCGGCAACACTGGCCTATTGTGATACAAATCCGTATCACGAGAGAAACGCATGAACTGGGATGATGTCGCCGTCTTTCTTGCCGTCGCGCGGACCGGGCGGGCGCGCGCTGCGGCCGAGCAACTAGGCATCAGCCAGCCCACCATTGGCCGGCGCATCGAGCGGCTGGAGCGTGACCTGAGGGCGCCGCTGTTCGACCGCTCGCGCGACGGCTACGTGCTGACCAAGCAGGGTACGGAACTGGTGGCCATGGCCGAGGCGATGGATAGCGCGGCCCAGGGTCTGCAGCACCGCTCGCTGCCGCGCGATGCGCTGTCGCCCATCGATGTGCGGATCTCGGCGCTGGAATGGCCGGCGACAGTGCTGGCGACCAACGCCGACAAGCTCCACGCGCTGGAAGAGTTCGCGGCGGCGCGCCTGGAGATCGACGTCTCGGACGAGACCGCCGCCCTCTCCATGCGCCAGGCCGATATCGCGATCCGCCACGAAATCCCGCCGTCAGGCGATTTCATCACCCGCAAGCTGGGCACGATCGCGTGTGCCGTCTATGGCGCGGCGGCGTATGTGGCTGCGCATCCGGCGGCGCGCAGCGAGCGGCGCTACCGCGCCTGCGACTGGATCATGTACACGCACGAGCAGGCGCATTATCCCATCATGCTGTGGCTGGCCGCGCAGCTGGGAGAGGGCGCGCCGCGATTTCGCGGCTCGACCACGGCCGTGATCCACGAAGCCGTCGCTGCCGGCGGCGGGCTTGCGATCCTGCCGTGTCTTCTCGCCGATCGCGACCCGCGCTGCGTGCGCGTCGGCGCGGTGATGGACGGCCTGCATTCCGGTGACTACTGGCTGATCGTGCACAAGCAGCTGCTGCGCCGCCCCGCATTCCGGCGCACGGTCGACGGCGTCGTGCGCATTTTCGCCGGCGCCACCCGGGAGCGCGGGCGTCCCGTCCGCTCATGAGCGGACGGGGCGTCCGCGGTCCCATGTCAGGCCGCCGCCAGTCCGGCCAGCGCCTGTTTCTGGATCTCGACGGCGCGCGGATAGCATGTGTCGCGCCAGTCGTCGCGATCGCAATAGAACGCGTCGCGGATGCGCTGCTTGATGGCGCGGCCCACCTCGGACTGCGCATCGCCGTGGATGTGCAGCCAGTTGTCGGCAATCAGCGCCATGTTGACTTCGTCGGCCGGCAGGGTGCCGACCTCGATCGCCGAGGCGACGACCACCGCTTCGGGCAGCAGGCGCACGAAGGCCATGCGCAGGTTGCCTTCGATGACCGGCGAGTCGCTTTCACCCGCCGCCGGCGAGGTGACGGCATCGCCGAACCAGCGCCGCGCCAACGCCAGCGGCGGCGAGCCGGGCACATGGCGGCAGATCATCTCGGAATAGCCCGGCGGCCCGAGGCCGGTGTGGAAGTCGAGCACGCACACGTAGCTCGCGTCCTCGAGATAGTGCGGCACGATCTTGCCGATGGTGCGGTTGGACCAGCACGGGCTGCTGCCGCCGTAGAACAGGCCGTTGGGATGGGTGCGCTGGCCGGCGACGACGGCCTTGCCGAAGCCCGCCACGCCGACCTTGGCGACATAGGCTGCCAGCGCCTCGCGCGTATGCGCCTCGACGGCCGCATCCCATGTCTGCGGCGCCAGCGTTGCGGCCAGCTGCAGGTACAGGCCGTTCTCGGGGACCGGCTTGCCGAAGTCGATGAAGTTGCGATTGATATCGATGTTGTCCTCGTTGACGCGGCGCGTCCACGAGAAGCCATAGGGGTTGGTGGCGTGGATCAGCAGTACCGCCGTGTCGGCCGGCAGGCTCTTGTGGTGTCCCTCGCGCAGAAAACCCACCTGGCAGCCGCTGCCGTAGTGGCCCTCCACGCCGTGCGTGCCCGAGCACGTGACCAGAACGCGACTGGCGTCCTTCGGCCCGATCCAGGCAGTGTCGGTGGCGAGCTCCTCGCCCTGCGCGCCGCGCAGCGGATGCAGCCAGCTGGTCACCGCCACGCCGGCCTCACCGCAGGCGGTGCGGAACTTGTCCCGCGCAGTGCGGTAGTCGGGCGAGAAGTGATCGTGATGCGACATGGGCACCTGGCGGCGGTTTCTAATCTTCCCCCCTCCGGGAAGGATCATCGCCTGAGCGAAGCGAAGGAGCCGGCGGCGGTCAATGGGAAAGTCGCGGCTCCTACAGATCGTTGAGATGGCAGGCGCTGAAGCGGCCGGGCGCGATCTCGCGCAGCACAGGGCGTTCCGTGCGGCAGCGCGCGCCGGCGTGCGGGCAGCGCGGGTGGAAGGCGCAGCCCGGCGGCGGATCGATGGGCGACGGCAGCTCGCCTTCGATCGGCCGGTACTCGCGACGCCCCGCCACCAGCTTGGGAACCTCGCTGAGCAGCGCTTGGGTATAAGGATGGTTGGGCGCGTCGAACAGCGCTTCCGTCGGCGCGATCTCCACGATGCGCCCCAGATACATGATGGCGACGCGGTCGCTCAGGTGCTCGACCACCGCGAGATTGTGGCTGACGAACAGGTAGGTCAGCCCCAGCGACTGGCGCAGCTCCATGAACAGGTTCAGCACCTGCGCCTGGATCGACACGTCGAGCGCCGCGGTGGCCTCGTCGCACACCAGGAACGTAGGCTTGACCGCAAGCGCCCGGGCGATGCCGATGCGCTGGCGCTGGCCGCCGGAGAACTCGTTGGGGTAGCGGTTGTAGTGCTCGGGGTTGAGTCCGACCACCTCGAGCAGCTCGCGCACGCGGGCGAGGACCTGCTTCTCCGGCACCACGTTGTGGACGCGCAGCGGAGTGCCCACGATGGTG
>DATEIF010000108.1:0-2649 GCA_035279205.1 Vineibacter sp. | reverse complement strand
CGGCGAGCGCCGGCGTGGCGGTCCCGATCGTGGCGATCGCCGGCGCGACCGCGACGACGACGACGGCGATCTATAGGCTGTAGACGAACGGCGCTTCGGCGCTGCGGGAGATGCACTAGGGCTCCGGTGATTGATTCGCCGGGGCCTTTTTTCTGCATACGAATGAATATTTATTCAACAGCCACCGGCGCGGTATCATCATGGCCCAATACCCTTACTTCGTGTCCCGTCTCGAATGCGGCATGACGGGTGAGACGCTTCCGGTCGGGGTCCTGCACAATCTGTCGCCCAAGGGCTACCCGATCGTCGTGCGCTATGACCTCGACGGCGTGAAGCGCGCCGTGTCCAAGAGCGCACTGAAGGACCGTCCGCAGGACATGTGGCGTTTCCGCGAGCTGCTGCCGGTTCGCCAGACCGACAACATCGTCACCCTGGGCGAGACCTGGACGCCGCTGGTGCCGCTGCCGCGGCTGCAGAAGAAGCTCGGCGGCGGCGAGATCCTGGTGAAGGATGAAGGGCGCCTGCCCACCGGCTCGTTCAAGACCCGCGGCCTGGCCATGGCGGTCAGCATGGCCAAGGAACTGGGCGTGCGGAAGATCGCGATGCCGACCAACGGCAACGCCGGTGCGGCGCTGGCCGCCTACGCCACGCGCGCGGGCATCGAATCGATCGTGCTGTGCCCCGACGATACGCCTGTCGTGAACATGGCCGAAACGGCACTGCAGGGCGCCCGCCTCTATCGCGTCAACGGCCTGATCAACGATTGCGGCAAGATCGTCGGCAGCGGCAAGGAGGCCGGCGGCTGGTTCGACTTCTCGACCTTGAAGGAGCCCTACCGCATCGAAGGCAAGAAGACGATGGGCCTGGAACTGGCCGAGCAGCTCGGCTGGGACGTGCCCGACGTCATCCTCTACCCGACCGGCGGCGGTACCGGCCTGATCGGCATGTGGAAGGCGTTCAACGAATTGCAAGCCCTCGGCTGGCTCGACAAGAAACCGCGCATGGTCGCCGTGCAGGCGACCGGCTGTGCGCCGATCGTGAAGGCCTGGCAGAGCGGCGCCCGCCATGCCGAGCTGTTCGCCAACGCGCACACCATCGCCGCCGGCATCCGCGTGCCGGCCGCGATCGGCGACTTCCTGATCCTCGACGCAGTCCGTGAGTCCGGCGGATTTGCCATCGCCGTCGAGGATGATGCCATCGACGCCGCCCGCACCGAGGTCGGCACCCACGAGGGCCTGCTGCTGTGCCCGGAGGGTGCCGCGACCTACGCCGCCTACGTGAAGGCGTTGGGCGACGGGCTGATCCGCAAGGACGAGCGGGTCATGCTGTTCAACTGCGCCACCGGCCTGAAATACCCGATGCCAGAGCCGAAGGTGAAGCTGAACAAGGACGCGGCGATCGACTACGCCGCGCTCTGAGCGATCTCACGGACTGACGATCCGGTCGGGCTTGCCCGCCGTCGTCAGCCTCAGGCTGGGACCCGCGCGTTCGGCGGCCAGCCGCACGCTGGGTTCCGTCGTGTGGTCGGTCATCAGCAGGATCGCGCCATCCTCGCCGGCGCCGAACTTCACGCGGATTTCGCCGCGCCCGCTGCGCAGGCGCAGCTGGCCGCCGCCATCTTCGGCCAGGGACAGCTCGGCCCGCATTTCGCCGCGCTCGTTCACCAGCTCGATCTGGCGGGCGCGAACGACATCTGTGACGGGCGCCATGGGTTGCGATCGCGTGCCGGTCCAGGCCAGCGCGACCAGAAGGATGACGTTCATGGCGAGCAAGGCATGCCACGACCCGGTTCTCGGCATGGGCACCTCCACGATCACCGCGCTGGCGTCAGGCCTTCGGCGTCTGCTTGAGATCAGCGACCTGACCGCCGCTCAGCGCCACTAATTCCGCCGGGGTCAGGCGAAAGACGGCGAACGGCGTGCCGGCGGCGGCCCAGATCGGCTCCAGCGCCATCAGATCGGTATCGATCAAGGTCGTGATCGCGGCGTCGTGCGCGACAGGCGGCACGCCGCCGATGACATAGCCCGTGGCATCGCGGACATAGCCGGCATCCGGCCGGCTGATGCGTTCGCCCAGCAGGCCGGCGACTTTGCCTTCATCGACCCGATTGACGCCGCTGGCGATCACCAGCACCGGCCGGCCGCTATCGCGGCCGCGGAACAGCAGCGACTTGGCGATCTGCGCCACCGTGCAGCCGATCGCCGCGGCCGCTTCCACCGACGTGCGCGTGCTGTCCGGCATCTCCATGACCCGGCCGCTCAGGCCGCGCGCCGCCAGCCAGTCTTCAACTTTCTGTGCCGATGCTGCCAGCGGCATGGAACCTCCTCATTCGATCTGAACTCTACCCACACATCGGCGGGCTTGGCGGCGGGCGCATTTGGCGCGACCATAGCGGCGGCGGAAGCCGACGCAAATGCCGGCGACCGACCGACAGGGGAGGCAGGCATGCGGCGACGGACCCTGCTGCGCAACGCCAGTGGTGCGGCCCTGGCCGCGGTCGCGCCGGCGGCGGCGCGGGCCGACGAGATCGTCGAGGTCGACCTGAGGCTGGTGATTGCTGTCGATGTCTCGCGCAGCATCGACGAGGACGAGGCACGACTGCAGCGCCAGGGCTACCTCGAGGCCCTGGCCGACCGCCGGGTGATCGAT
>DATEIF010000107.1:0-4501 GCA_035279205.1 Vineibacter sp. | reverse complement strand
GAGCGCGGGCATCGTGCCCGCTCATGAGGCGGGCCGGAGGCCCGCGCTCCCAGGTGATTTGCTATGCCCCCTGCAGCCGATAGAACCGCGCCGCGGTGCCGCTGAACAGGTCGGCCTTCTCCGACGCGCTCGCCCCTGTGGCGAGTCGCTTGCAGGCATTCCAGAACACCGGATAGGCGTACGAGCCCTTGTCGACCGGAAAGTTGCTCTCGAACATGCAGCGCCGGGCGCCGAACGCCTCGATGCAGGTTTCGACATAGGGCTTCCATGTCGCCGCCAGCGCTTCGGATGATGGCGGCTCGGCTTTCTGGTCGAAGCCGAATCCGTTGATGCGCATGCCCAATCCGCCAAGTTTCACGTGCACGTTGGGACAGGCGGCAAGAGCACGGATGGCAGGCTGCCAGTGCGCGAACACGTCCTTCTGCTTGCCGGTATAGACGCCGATATGCAGCGGTCCGCCGACATGATTGAGGACGATGGGCGTATCGGGACAGGCGCGCGCCAACGCCGCCAGGTCGGCGATCTGCGGATGATAGAGCCAGGCATCGAACGACAGGCCTACCTTGCCCAGCCGCGCGACACCGTCGCGGAAGGCGGCGCTCTGCATCATATCCTGCGGCACCGTATAGTTCGGATTGCCGATCGACGGGTCGGCATCCCAGGCCGCGATGTGGCGGATACCGCGAAAGCGTGCGCCGGCGATGCGCATGTGCGCCTCCAGCACCGCCTCCACCCGCGCGCCGAGAGTGAGGTCGGCGTGGCCGACTATACCCGCGCAGACGCGGGTCTTGCCGTAGCCGCCGCTGGCACTCATCGCCGCCACGCCGTTGACGAACTCGGTCTCGCCCAGGGGCTTCAGGTCGGTGGGTCCCTCGGCGCGGTACATGGCGCGACATTGCACGAATACCGTGGCGATGACGTTATGCCCGCTGTTGGTGTCGGCCAGCAGCTCAGGCAGCAGATAGCGCCACCCCGGACGGTCCCAGAGGTGATGGTGCGGATCAATGATCGGCAGGTCCGGCTCGAGGATCTCTTCGCGGCGCCGGTCGAGCCAGTCCTCGCGCACCGGCAGGTAGCCGTGGAATGGCGACGTCGCTGTCGTGGTGTTCATGGTGCGCTTCCCTTCACGCTCATGTCTTGGCCTGTACGCGGCCGGGCAGATCGAGGCCGACGCCCTGCAAGGCGCCGAAGCACTCGTAGAGCGTCTGTACGTCGGCTGCCGGCAGCGGCGGCTTGAGGATCGACTCGATATTGGCACGCAGGTGAGCACGATCGCCGGTGCCGAACAGCACCACGTCGGCGCCCGGCTCGTGGCGCGCGAAGCGATAGGCAGCATCGGTCAGGCTGGATGCACCGGCGGCGTGCAGCAGGAAGTCCAGCGGCGCGTCCGACTCACCAAAGCGCGCCGGCAGCCGGCCGTCGGCAACGAGGCTCTTCACGGTCTGCGCCAGCAAGCCCGGCACGCTGAAGATGTTGCGCACGACGAACATCAACAGAGTGCCAATGCCCTTGTTCTGCGTGTGGGGAAAGAGGTGCCGGCGCGCACCCTGGTTCATTATGTGGAAGGCGAGCATCATCACCTCCCAGCACGGATCGTGCACGGCGCGCTGCAGCATCTCCTGCTTCGGAT
Organism: Vineibacter sp.; assembly: GCA_035279205.1. Classification (GTDB taxonomy): domain Bacteria; phylum Pseudomonadota; class Alphaproteobacteria; order Reyranellales; family Reyranellaceae; genus Vineibacter. The sequence goes on along the minus strand of DATEIF010000107.1, from coordinate 2,871 downwards.
CGTGAGGACCGGTCTCTGTGATGCCGAGATGGCGCAGCTTGCCCTTCTCCTTCTCGCGCAGCAGCGCCGGCGCCAACTGACCCAACGCATGGCCGTAGGCCGCCGGCGTGACCGCGTGCAGATGAAAGACATCGACATGGTCGGTCCGCAGCCGCCGCAGCGATCCCTCCAGGGCGCCCACGACGTCGGCACCCGACCGCAGGCCCTCGCCGCGTCGGATCAGGCACTTGGTCGAAACCACCACACTGTCGCGCGGTACCGCCTCGAGGGCACGCCCGACGACATCCTCGGTGCCATAGGCCTCGGCGGTGTCGAGAAAGTTCACGCCAAGATCGAGCGCTTCGCGCACCAGCGCCACCGATTCGCCCTCGCTCAGTCCGCGACCGAGCCCGATCCGGCTGTTGCCGCCGCATCCCAATCCGGCAACGCTGACGCGCAGGCCCGTCCGGCCAAGCGTGGTATAGTCCATGCGCCGTGCCTCCGCTGCGTGATCGTCAATGCTCGCACCAGCATGACGGCCCGGCTGCCGGTTTAGAACGGCCAAACCGGTCTGACAGATGTGCAGCGGGCAGACTCGCGGCGATCGCGCCGCCACCGCTATGATGCGCCGCGTCTGTCAGCCGAGGAAACACCCATGATCCATGAGCTCCGCATCTATCGCTGCGTGCCCGGCCGTCTGCCCGCGCTGCTCAAGCGCTTCGAGACCATCACGCTGAAGCTGTGGGACAAGCACGGCATCCGCCAGGCCGGTTTCTGGACGGTCGCCGTCGGCGAGTCGAACCAGGACGTCTATTATCTGCTGGCCTGGGAGTCGCTGGCCGAGCGCGAGCAGAAATGGACGCGCTTCACCACCGATCCGGAGTGGCTCTCCGCGCGCGCCGAGACCGAGAAGGACGGCCAGATCGTGGCCAATGTCAGCAACGCCATTCTGCAGCCGACGGCGTTCTCGTCGGTGAAGTAACGCCGACGACCGCAACACGAAGACTCCCCTTCCCGGGATCGTACCATTACGCTCGGCCGCAACAGGCTGAGCGATGCCGGGGCATGCGCCCGCGCCGGCGACCGTCGACAGCGCTCAGCCCGATCAGGACGGGAGGAAGCCATGACGGACATCGTGTTCCGCAACGTGCAGGTCATCGACGGCAGCGGTGCCGCGCCGTTCATGGCCGACGTGCAGGTGAGCGGCAACCGCATCAAGAGCATCGTTCGTCAGCCCGGCGCCCTGCGCCCGGCGCCGGATGCGACCGTGATCGACGCCGGCGGCGCCACCCTGATGCCGGGCCTGGTCGAGGCGCACGCTCATCCCAGCTTTGCCAACACGCCATCGATGCCGGCCCTGGGCGACATCCCGCCTGAGGAGCATACGCTGATCACCATGAAGTTCGTGCGTCTGCTGCTGGATCACGGCTTCACCAGCATCAACTGCGCCGCGGCGGCCAAGCCGCGGATCGACATCGTCATTCGCAACGCCATCAATGCCGGCGACATCCCGGGCCCGCGCATGCTGGCGGCCTCGCCCGAGATGACCGTGACCGGCGGGCTGGGCGACGTGCGTCTGCATCATATGCACCGCGAGACCTTCGCCGTGGTCGCCGACGGCGCCGACGAATTCCGCCGTTGGGCCCGCTTCTTCGTGCGCGAGGGCGTCGACACCCTGAAAATCAATCCGTCGGGCGATGAAGGCGTGCCCGGCGCGCCGGCGCACACCACGGTGATGACCGACGCAGAGATCGCCGCCGTCTGCGACGTGGCCCGCCATCATGACAAGCGCGTCGCGGCCCATGCGCGCAGTGCCGATTCGGTGAAGATGGTGCTGCGTCATGGCGGACAGATCATCTATCACGCCACCCTGGCCGACGACGAAGCGCTCGACATGCTGGAGGCGGCCAAGGACCGGGTGTTCGTGGCGCCCACCATCGGCATCACGTGGGCAGCGTACAAGGAGCGCGGCACGCTGTCGGCCGGCGCCGCGCGGCGCCTGGACCACGAGCTCGAGCTGGGGTGCGCCAACATGAAAGCGCTGCAGCGTCGCGGCGTTCGAGTGCTGCCGGGCGGTGATTACGGCTTCGCGTTCAACCCGATGCCGCGCAACGCGCGGGACCTGGAGCATTTCGTGCGCCTGTTCGGCTTCAGTCCGATGGAAGCGATCATCGCGGCGACAAAGTACGGCGGCGAGCTGATGATGCAGGGTGGTGAGCTGGGCCTGGTACAGGAAGGCTATCTTGCCGATCTGCTGCTGGTCGACGGCAATCCGCTTGACGACATCAGCATCCTGCAGGATGCCGGTCGCCTGTTGGCGATCATGAAGGACGGGGTGTTTCACAAATCGCCGCAACCGCGCCGCCAGGCGCAGCCCTTGGCGGCCGAGTGAAGGAGAAAGTCATGGCCATTGTCGGGAAGTATCTGTTCATCGTCTCCATGGACGTCGAGCCCAGCAAGGAAGCGCTGTTCAACGAGGTCTATGGCGAGCACATCGGATTCATTCTCAAGGTGGCCGGCGTGCGCGGCGTCAGCCGTGCCAAGACCGAGCCCGCCGCCGTCATGATCGGCGGCGAGAAGAAGCCGCTCACCGGTGACGGCATGCCGACCTACACCGCGATCTATGAGCTCGACAGCCCCGACGTGCTGCTGAGTCAGGCATGGCAGGACGCCGTGGAGGCCGGCCGTTGGGCGACCGAGGTCAGGCCCTACACCAAGAACCGGCACCACGTGCTGCGGCGGGTGATCTGACCGCGAGGGCCGAGGCCTGAAATGCCTTCCTCATCCTGAGGAGGCCGCGCAGCGGCCGTTTCGAAGGATGGGGCAACACATGCGGTGCGGTCTCCACCCTTCGAGACGCGTCGCTACGCGACGCTCCTCAGGGTGAGGTGT
>DATEIF010000106.1:0-4062 GCA_035279205.1 Vineibacter sp. | reverse complement strand
CGGCCTCGGCGCGCACGGCGGCGCCACGGTCGGCGGCGGCCGCCCGCTCGGCATCGGCGGCGATGGTGAGCCGCAGCGCCTCGCGCTCAGCCTCCTGCTGGGCGGCGATCAGCTCGATCGACTTGCGGCGCTGCGCCATCTCGGTCTCGCGCGCTGTGAAGACGCGCTCTTCCTCGGCCACCGCGACCGCGCGCGCCTTGTCGGCGGCGGCCTGCGCCTCGGACTGGGCGCGGGACTGCTCGGCGATCGCCACCGCGCGCGCCTGCTCGGCGAGCTCGATCGACTTGCGGCGCTCGATCTCGAGCTGCTCGACCTCGCGCTCCTTGGCGATGCGCTGCTCCTCGACCGCGAGATCGGACGCGATGCGTGCCTGCTCGACCGACTGGCGCGCGGCGATCTGCGCCCGTTCGGCCTCCTGGTCCTTGTCGGCACGCTCGCGCGCCACCTGGGCGCGCTGGGCGGCGCGTTGCGTCTCGAGGTCGCGCTCCTGCGCCAGGCGGGCGTACTCCAGCTCGCGGTCGATCTCCAACGCCTGCCGCTCGGTGCCGAGATTCTTGTTGCGAATCTCGATCATGGTGTCCTGCTCGATGTCGTTGCGGATCTTCTTGCGCCGCTCGATCTGCTCGGTGAGCCGCGTCAGGCCCTCGGCGTCAAAGGCGTTGGACGGATTGAAGAACTCCATCGCGGTCTGGTCGAGCTGGGTGAGCGACACGGTCTCGAGCTCCAGGCCGTTCTGCAGCAGGTCGGCAGCCACCACGGTGCGCACGCGCTTCACGTAGTCGCCGCGCTTCTCATGCATCTCCTCCATGGTCATCTCGGCCGCCACGGTGCGCAGCGCATCGACGAACTTGCCTTCGACCAGCTCGCCCAGGGCGTCGGGCTGCATGGTGCGCTGACCCAGGGTCTGCGCCGCCGCGGCGATGGCCTCGTCGGCGGCCTGCACGCGCACGTAGAACTCGCTCATCACGTCGACCCGCATGCGATCGCGCGTGATCAGCGCCTTGTCGCGACCGCGCGACACCGCCAGCCGCAGGGTGTTCATGTTGACCGGGATCACCTCGTGCACAATGGGCAGCACGAAGGCACCACCGTTCATCACCACCTTCTGGCCGCCCAGCCCGGTGCGCACGAAAGCGCGTTCTTTGGACGAGCGCAGATAGAGCCAGTTGAACAGCCAGACGATGATCGCCACGACAATGGCGATGACAACAAGCGCCAGGATGAATGTGCCGAATTGGGCGCCGGTCATAGGCTCCTCCCGGTGGTCGTATGTTTGTGATTGGCGGGATGAAGAAGAAGATTCACCACAGAGGCACAGAGGACACAGAGGAGCACAGAGAAGAGCGTGACGTACGCCCTTGGCGTGCGCACATTCATCTCTGTGCTCCTCTGTGTCCTCTGTGCCTCTGTGGTGAACTCTTCATGTTTCGATCGCACAAGCGCATGCGCTTGGCGCACCGCAAGATCCTTCGCCTCGCTCGGGATGACAGAGTGTGTCATCGCTACCTCGTGATCTGCTTGAAGCGGCGGGTTGTTTCGGTCAGGGCCTGCTCGGTCGGCAGGCGCTCCATGCTCGAGGCGCCGTAGAAGCCGTGGCATGCCGGACACTGCGCCAGGATGAACGTCGCATCCTCGGGCGTCGCGATCGGGCCGCCGTGGCAGAGAACGATGGTGTCCGGCGCCACGGCGTGCGCCGCCTGGGCCCAGGCGTTGATGCGCGGCACGCAGTCGGCCAGCGACAGTCCGCTCTCGGCGCCGATGCTGCCGCCGGTGGTCAGACCCATGTGACAGACCACGATGTCGGCGCCGGCCTGGGCCATGGCGGTGGCCTCGGCCTCGCTGAACACATAGGGCGTGGTGAGCAGGTCGACCCGTGCCGCGGCGCGGATCATCTCGACCTCCAGGTCGTAGCCCATGCCGGTCTCTTCGAGGTTGCGGCGGAACTGGCCGTCGATGATACCGACGGTGGGAAAGTTCTGCACGCCGGAGAAGCCCAGTTCGCCCAGCCGCCGCATGAAATCGTCCACGATCAGGAACGGGTCGGTGCCGTTGACGCCGGCCAGCACCGGCGTGCGCTTCACCACCGGCAGCACCTCGCGCGCCATTTCCAGCACCACCTCGTTGGCGTTGCCGTAGGCCAGCAGGCCGGCGAGCGAGCCGCGGCCGGCCATGCGGTAGCGGCCGGAGTTGTAGATCACGATCAGGTCGATGCCGCCGGCTTCCTCGCACTTGGCCGACAGCCCGGTGCCGGCGCCGCCGCCGATGATCGGCTCACCGCGCGCGATCATGCCGCGCAGGCGGTCGAGGATGTCCTTACGGGCAATGCGGGGCATGGGTCCTACTTCAGTGACGGCCAGGACGAAGACGAGGAGGAAGAGGAAGAGAAGATTCACCACAGAGGCACAGAGGACACAGAGAAGCACAGAGATGAATGTGCGCACGCCACGGGCGAGCGTCAGGCCTTTCTCTGTGTCCCTCTGTGTCCTCTGTGCCTCTGTGGTGAATCTTCTCTTCCATCGCCTACCTCACAACAGCGCGGGTTTGGCTTGCGCCGGCGACCTGGTTGAAGTTGTCGACCAGGGCATCGATGAAGGCCTGGTCGTTGATGTTGTGCGGCAGGCTGACCAGGCGGCGGTCGACGCCGGTGCGGAAGCCCGACGTGATGGTGTCGAACAGCGCCTTGTCGGCGGCGGGATCCCAGAACGGCTGGCCGGGCGCATCGAGTCCCGAGACGCCGCCTTGCGGGATCAGGAACCGCACTGGCCCCTGCATCCGGTTGAGCTTGTCGACCAGGAAGCGGCCGATGCGTACGCATTCCTCGGCGGTGGTGCGCATCAAGGTGACGTTGGGATTGTGGCGGTGGAGCGTGCGGCCGCGATGCTGGGCCGGCACCGTGTCCATGGCCCAGAAGTTGATCATATCCAGCGCGCCGCAGGAGCCAACATAGGGCACGCGGCTGCGGGCAAAGACATCGAGTCGCGCCGGGCCGGCCGTCAGCACGCCACCGCCGATCTCGTCAGCGATCTCGGTGGTGGTGACGTCGATGACGCCGGCCAGCAGGCCCGACTCGACCAGCTTCTCCATCGACTGGCCGCCGGTGCCGGTGGCATGGAACACCAGGCAGTCGTAGCGCTCATCGAGCTGCTTGGTGACACCCTGCACGCAGGGTGTGGTGAGGCCGAACATGGTGAGCCCGATCGCGGGCTTGGCCGGCGCCGTCGTCGCCGTGCGGCCGGCATGGGAGATCATGCCGGCCAATGCATGGGCGGCGTTGGACAGCACCTTCTCCGAGACGCTGTTGATGCCCGACACATCGGTGACCGAATACATCATGCAGATATCGGATGGGCCGACATAGGGCCGCACATCGCCCGAGGCGACGGTCGACACCATGACCTTGGGGATGCCGATGGGCAGCGCGCGCATCGCGCGGGTCGCCAGCGCCGTGCCGCCGGAACCGCCGGCCGAGATCACGCCACCGAGGTCGCGGCGGCCCAGCACAAAGCGCTCGAAGGCGATCGCCATCTCGGTCACCGCCGAGCCGCGGTCGCCGGTGAACACCGCGCGCTCGCCGCCGGGATGGTGGCGCGCCACCTCGCGCGGCGGCACCATCGCCGGCGACGGCGCGCCCGAGGTCGCGAGATCGACCGTCACCGTGCGCAGCCCCAGCTTCTCCAGGCTGTTGCGCAGGAAGAGAAGCTCGCGGCCCTTGGTGTCGAAGGTGCCGGCGATGTAGGCGGCACGGCCGAAGGTCGTCGCGACCGGCAGTTCGACGACCCGGGCCTCGCGGCCAGTCCGCGACAGCGAGGCGGCGGCGACTTCCAACGACGGCGGCGGCGCCACCGGCTCGGCGCGGGCGCTGATGATCTGGTCGCGCGGGCGGACCGTGCTGTCGGTCGCGTTCCAGCGCGTGAAGCCACGCACGGCGCGTTCCTCCGGCGGCGGCGGTGTGACCGATGCTGTCGGCGCCGCCATTTCGTCGGAAGCGCGGCGCACCGTGAAGATGCGGGTTTCGGGCTGCTCGGGTGCCGATTCCTCCGCCATTTCCTCAGCGGCTTCCTC
>DATEIF010000105.1:0-4169 GCA_035279205.1 Vineibacter sp. | reverse complement strand
GTGCGGACCTTGGGCCCATGGTCCAAGCGTTCACGTACGTTGTCTTCGGCCGCACCCAGGCGGCGCTGTCGCTCGCCCTTCTGATGGTCGCGACCGGCGCCCTGCCGGCCGAGGCGCAGGTGGTCGATCCCGGTGTTACCGAGGCGGTAAAGCAGTTCAACCTCGGCCCGACCTGCCGACGGACCTATGAAAAATACCTAAAAGGCGGCGCCATTCGCGCTTTTGCCACCAATCGGCGTGGCCAGTGCGGTTATGCCGCCAACTATCGCACCCCCGAGGCGGCTCAGATCGCGGCGATCGGCTTCTGCCAGCGCGGTAATGTCGGCGGCTGCACGGTTGTCGCGACGTTCGCCGGAACGGCCGAGATCAACCGCTCGGGCAGCGAGGCACCCGGGCGCATCGCCTGGCCCCCCGATGTCCCCAGCGATGAGCCGGCCGATGCTGGCGCTGCCGGGCTGAGCGGCATGTGTCGCGACCTCTATGACACCTATCTGCTCGGCGCACCCAATCGCGCTTTTGCGCGCAGCAGTGATGGCCGCTGCGGCTATGCCACCGGGCACCGCACGATCGGCGAGGCGCGCAAGGCTGCTGTCGATCAGTGTGGCAAGCTTGCGCGCTCGACGTGTGAGGTCATCGCGGCGGCGGAGCCGGCCGTTGCGCCAGACGGATTACTCACCGCCGTACAGCCCCTGACGCTGGATCCCCTGTTCCGCCTGCATGGCCCGACCCGCGCGGCGGGCGCCATCATCTGGAGTCACGGCAGAGGTGCGACGTCGGACGGCCGGCGCGCCGATCGGCGGTCGGCGCCGGCAGCCACGATCATGCGAACCTTGGGTAACGCCGGGTGGGATGTCTATCGCGCCGACCGGGCGCCCGCCGACGATACGAACACCTGGGGTGCCGCGGCGCTGACACTGGGCGTCGAGAAACTGCGGGCGCAGGGCTACGCCAAGATCATCGTCGCCGGGCAATCGGCTGGCGCGTGGATCTCGATGATGGCCATGGACCGGGTCGACGGCCTCTACGCGGTCGTGGCGCTGTCGCCGGCGACTCATGGCAACCGCACCGTGCGCACGACTCAACGCGCCGCCGCGTTGCGCGAGTTCGATGAACTGTTGAGCCGCCGGCGGTCACCCGAGACGCGTGTCGTCGTGGCGTTGTTCGACAATGACGACTACGATCCCGACCCTGCCGAGCGCGTGCGTATCGCGCGCGATCGCGCCCAGACACCGGGCATGCCCCTTCTTCTGATCGACCATCCCATCGAGCTGAGCGGCCATATTGCCGGCACGGAACTGCCGATGGCCCAGCGCTTCTCCGCCTGCCTGCGTGATTTCATGATGCGCCCATCGGTGCCGGCGGGCGTGACGACGTGCCATCAGTAGCAGGCCAACCGTGTACGGCCTGCATGTCATCATCGCCGTCCTGATCTCCTGCCTTATCGCATCATCTGCTGGCGCGGCCGACCTCAAGATTCTGAGCGCCGGAGCGTTGGAAGCCGGCCTTGTGCCGCTGGCGCGTGCGTACAGCGCCGCGACGGGCCACGACATACGTGTTGAGATCGCGACTCCGCCGACCATCCGGCAACGCCTGATCGCCGGCGAGACGGCTGACATCGTGATCGTGCCGCCCGCCGTGCTCGAGGACCCGGCGATCGTCAACGGCATCGATCTGTCGAGCCGCCGTCTGATCGGCCGCGTCGGCATTGGCATTGCTGTCCATGTCGCCGCCGAGGCTCCCTCGATTGCCACCGCCGAGGATGTTCGCGCGGCGTTGATGGCCGCCAGCTCGGTCATCTACAACACGGCATCGACCGGCGCCTACTTCGTGAAGCTGATCGAGCGGATGGGCATCGCCGACGCCGTGAAGGCAAAAGCCACGATCTACCCCAGCGGTCAGGAAGTGATGGCGCATCTCGCGCGCAGCAGTGCCGGCGGACATGCGCTGGGCGTCGGCCCCCTGACCGAGATCCATCTTTATCTCGGCAAAGGTGTGAAGCTCGTCGGCCCGCTGCCGGGCGACATCCAGAATTACACGAGCTATGTCGGAGTGTTGATGCACGGCAAGGCAGCACACGCTGCCGACTTTCTCGAGTCGCTGCGCTCACCCAAAGCGCAAGAGGCCTTCCGCGCCACCGGGCTTGAGGTGAGCGCTCCGCGCTGACCGCCATTGCGGCCTGCCATTGTCATTCTCGCGGCGAGCGGGTCGCCCGTACGCTGGGCCGGCTGGCCATCGCCTCCCACCAGCGGCTGAGTTCAGTGTGCTTCTCCAGCATCTGTGCGCCCTCCGGCGCCAGGCGGAACAATGCGAGCATCGGCAGTGCATGCAAATCAGCCAGGCTGAGCGTCGGGCCCGCGAGCCACGGCTGATCGGCCAGGCAGGCATCGAGCACGTCCAGGCATCGCCCGGCGCGCGGCAGGGCCGCCGCGATCCGTGCCTCGTCGGACGGCTTGCCTTGAATAGGATTGCTGACGCGTTCGACGAAAACGTCCCACACCAGCGTGCGATAGGCATAGCTGTCACAAATACTGATGACTTGGTTGACTCGCGCCCGTCCTTTGGCATCGACTGGTTGCAGCGCAGGCCCCGCGAACGCCTCGTCGACATAGCGGCTGATGGCGCCGCTTTCGTACAGGCGGAAACCATCATGCTCGAAAGCGGGGATGCGGCCGAACGGCTGGCGCTCGGCGTACCAGGCCGGCGGCCCGGTCGGTGCGAATATGTCGACCTCTTCCAGTCGGTAAAGCACCCCCTTCTCTTCCAGCGCCAGTCGCGGGATCCGCGTGTAGACGCTGTAGCGGGCACCATAGAGAATGGGTGTATCGGCCACGGTCGTATGCCCCTTTGTTCAAGTGCCATGCTCGGCAGTGCCGGAAATAACAGCCGCAATGCGATGATAGACCATCCCGCCGTGCGTTGACCCGTTTCATCGCGACCGTTAGTTTCGCGTCAAAGTAACAACGCGACCGCACTGGGGAGTTTCATGCGTCATCGGCTTATTGGCATGGTTGCCGCGCTCGTCACCCTGGGCATGGCGTTCACGGCCTCGGCACAGGAGAAGGTGTCGATCGCCGCCCTGCGCTTTGTCTCGTCGGCGCCGATCTTCATCGCCATGGAGAAGGGCTACTTCAAGGACAAGGGCCTTGAGGTCGAGTTCAAATTCTTCGATGCGGCACAGCCGATCGCCGTCGCTGTCGCCGCGGGTGATGCCGACCTCGGCATCACGGGCCTCACCGGCGGGTTCTTCAATCTTGCCGGCAAGGGCGCGATCAAGATCATCGCTGCCCAGTCGCGCGAGGAGCCGGGCTACGATTTCGTTGCCTACGTTGCCAGCAAGAAGGCTTTCGACGCCGGATTCACCGATCCCGGCAAGTTCCCCGGAAAGACCATCGCCATCACCCAGACGGGCTCGACCTTCCACTACATGCTGGGCATGCTGGCCGAGAAACGTGGCTTCAAGCTGACCGACGTCACGCTCAAGCCGCTGCAGTCGATCGCCAACGTAACAGCGGCCCTGAAGGGTGAGCAGGTCGATGGCGCATTGCTGCCCGCCAACAACGCTTACGCGGCGGAGAAGGAAGGCTTCGGCAAGATCGTCGGCTGGGTGCACCAGGAGACACCGTGGCAGCTGGGCGCCCTGTTCGCCGGCAGCCGCGTGGTCGATCAGCGGCGCGCCACGGTCGAAAAGTTCATGGCCGCCTATGTGATGGCCTGCGCCGACTACGCCGAGGCGTTCCTGCAGCGCGATGCCGCCGGCAAGCGTGTGTTCGGCGACAAGGCCGACGCCCTCATTCCCATGATCCAGAAGTATGTCGAACCCAAGCCACCGGCAGACCAGGTCAAGGCCAGCGCCTCCTATATCGATCCGCAGGGCCGGCTGCTGGTGAAGAACATCTACGATCAGGTTGCCTGGTATCAGGCGCAAGGCATGGTCGCCCGCGATGTCGATGCCGGCAAGTTCCTCGACCTCAGCTTCGTGAAAGACCATCTCGACCTGCCCAAGCGCTAGCGGCGGGTCGGGCAGGATCGACGATGGACCTGCGCCTGGAGGGAATCACACACGTCTACGATGGCCTGCTGGCGCTCGACGGCATCGATCTCGCCGTGCGTGACGGCGAGACGGTGGCGATCATCGGCCCCTCGGGCTGCGGCAAGTCGACGTTGCTGCG
>DATEIF010000104.1:0-8667 GCA_035279205.1 Vineibacter sp. | reverse complement strand
TGGTAAACACTTGTCCCCCTTCCTCCAAGTTGGTGGTTATGGCTTCCGTTGTTACCTTCAAGAAGATCGTTCGGAGCGGACTGCCACCACAGCGTGCAACACGCGACGCGGCAGGTACGCTGCCGGTAAGGGCCATACGATACTGCGAGCCGGTGACAGCTGCGTCCGGTTTCGGATGGTACGTGTTTCCGCCTATCAGCTTTCAGGTCATGTTCGACGGCGTCGACGTCCTGTGGACGTACGAAGGCGCCGAGGGGTGGTTTCCCCTGCAGTCGGCGCAATATCCGGGGTTTGCCGAGGAATTCGATGCCACGGCACCGGAGAGCGCCAAAGGGTTCGCACCGCCTTTTCTGCTGATGACAGAAAATTTGTCGATGCTGCAGATCTGGACGGGGCTGATCGCACGGACCGCGCCGGATTGGAGCTTGCTGCTCCGTGCGCCGGCGAATCTGCCTCACAGTCCTGGTTATCGACACCTTGAGGGCATCATCGAGACCGACGTGTGGGGCGGCCCCTTATTCTTCAATGTGCATTTGATTCATACCGGCTCACCAATTCAGTTTCTGGCGCACAGGCCGTTCCTGCAAATCCAGCCTGTCCATCGGCGGCACTACGCTGACAACTTCTTGAATGCGATGCAGGTTGATTCCGGGCTTCAGGCACTGACGCCGGACGACTGGCATGCCTATCATCATGACGTGGTTGCGCCCAATTCAAATCCCAATCGTGCGCCGGGTGTCTACGCGGTTGCCGCAAGAAAGCGGCGCGCCGAGGAGGAAGCATGAGCGGCCAGCGTCTTGCTGGCCTCCTGATGATTTCACAAAGCATACTTTTTACGATTGAAACCGCCATGGTGCACCATGTCGGCACGAGCGTCAGCGTGATGCAGCTGGCCTTGCTGCGCGGCGTGGGCGGGGTGCTGCTGGTCGTGGCCCTGGCCAGGAGCATCGGCTGGGCCGTCGTAAAGACCAATCAGCTGGGACTGCAACTGCTGCGGGGCGTGGTTGCGGTCTGCTATGGCTGGGTCTTGATGTACACATTTGGTCAGCTTCCGTTTGCTGATGCGACGGCGATTTCGTTCACGGTGGTCGCGTACATCACGGTCTTCTCCGCGCTGATCCTGCACGAACGGATCACCGCGCTGCGCTGGCTGGCGAGTGCAACGGGCATGGTCGGCGCTCTGCTGATCACCAAGCCGGCATTTGTGGGCTGGAACATCGTCTATCTCGTCGCTCTCCTGGGCACGAGCTTGAACGGCCTTGCCTTCGTGCTGAACAAATACGTGCAGCGACCCGGCGGTGATACCGAGTTGACGACGATGTTTTACGCCAACGCCGTCATGATTGTCGGCAACCTGCCGGTGCTGGCGCTGGTGGATCTGCCGGCGCCCGCCGTCTGGCCATGGCTGTCCGGTGTGCTCGTGTTTGGCCCGATCGGCATGTATGTCGGCATTGTCGCATTGAGATACGGCAGCGCATCGTCGCTGGGGCCGCTGACGCTCTTGCGCCTGGTGTTTGCGGCCGTCGGCGGTGTCGTCGTGTTCAACGAGATTCCCGACCTGCTGACCTGCGTCGGCGCTGCCCTGGTTCTGGCCAGCTGCTGGGTCGCCATGCGGCCGACGCCGGCGGAATCCCGGGATCTTGATCCAGCGCAATAGCGCGGTTGGGAAGGTCGGCCGCTACTTCGCCCGCTCGAACGTGCGGGTCTTGCGCATGGCGGCAAAGACCTTGCGGTCGCGGCCGTAGATGTCGTCACGGAACTGGATCCTGCCGTTGTCATCGGCAAAGACCGTCTGATACGTGACCTGGATCGTGATCGGGGCGGGGAAGCTGAAGTTGGCGCGCTGGCCCGAGTTCGCCAGGGCCTCGACCCGCGCCCGACTGACGCCGTTGGCGCCCTTCACGGCGGCTTCGATGAAGTCGAACGGGTTCTGCAGGCGGATGCAGCCGTGGCTGAAATTACGGCTGCCCTCGGTGAACAGGAAGCGGCTCGACGTGTCGTGCACGTAGATGCCGTACTTGTTGGAGAACGGGAAGAAGATGTAGCCCAATGCGTTGCTGGCGCCGGGCTCCTGCCGGATGCGGTAGGGGAACGCCTTGGGGTTCACGCTGGCCCAGTCGACCGTGCCGGGGTCGAGCTCGGTGTCGCTCGACCAGTCGGCGAAGATTTTCATGTTCGATTTCTGCAGCGCGTAGGGATCCTTGCGCAGCAGCGGCAGATACTCTTCACCCGCGATCGATGTCGGCACCGTCCAGTACGGATTGGTCTGGAAGCTCAGCATCGTGCTGCTGAGCTCGGGCGTCTGGTCCTTGGCCGTGCCGACGATCACCTTGGTGCGGAAGGCGATCCGCCCGTCGTCGACGAAGACGGCGGCGTAGTCCGCCGCGTTGATCTTCAGATAGCGGCTGCTCGGGCTTTCCGGCGCCCAGCGCCGGCGCTCGAGGTTGACGATGATCTGCTGCACCTTCTCTTCGATCGGGATGTTCAGCGACGCCGTCAGCCGCGGGCCGACAACGCCGTCGACGCTGAGGTTATGCGCTTCCTGAAAGCGCTTCACCGCCGCCACCAGGCCATCGTCATAGCAGGTGGGATCGCCGGCCGCCTTGGGCACGTCGGCCTCGGTCTCCGCCAGCCGCTTGCGAATGAAGGGGACGCGCTCGTCACACTTGCCGGGCCGCAGCAGGTCGCCGCGCGGCACCTTGGTGTAGGTCTCGGTCTTCACGCGCTCGCGCCACTCGGCCAGCGCCTTCTTCAGTGCCGGGTATTGGGCACCGGCCGGCGCCTGCGACTGGATGAAGCCCCGGGGGTCGGATGCCGTCAGGCCCTCGCGCGCCAGGGCACCGTAGTCCGGCTTGCGCTGCACCGGCGACATGTCCCGGTCGATCGCGTTGGCGTTGACCCGACCGCTCGACATGTCGGCGCCAGCCAGAATCAGCGCCCGGCTCATCAGGAAGTCGGCACGTGCCTGGTCTGCCGGTGTCTCGGAACCCAGCAGCTTCTCGATCAGCGAGACATCGTAGTCCTCGGGCTCGAGACCTTCCTCCTGGATCGATTTCAGGGCTTCCAGCAATGCCCGGCCGCGGCGGGTCGGCTTGCCATCGTCCACCCACAGGAGCGCATGCTCACGCTCGGCGTAGACCTTGCCCAAGGCTGCCAGCATCGGCTCCGAGCCGTCTGTCGCCGTCTGGATGGCAGCCCGGATACGGTCCTTCAGCGCCACGATCACGGCATCGCCTTCGGCTTGCACCGGATGGGGACCGCCGAGGAGGGAGATTGCGATGACGCCGCAGACTCCTGCGCGGTGAATCCACGACCTGGAAAGAACAGCCCTAAACACTCGCAATCTCCCAATTTTGTCCGCTTGTATAAGAAAAAATGAGCGGTTGCGCTAGTTGCATTGCTGCCACACTGGGCGCCACCCGATCGGTCTTTTCTCATCCCGAGCGAAGCAACAGGGCTTTCCGTATTAAGAGAACGTGCCCTCACGGCGGGAGGATCCCCGATGCCGGGGCCAAGACGCCTTAGAACCCATGGGCCTGCAAAAACGTGATCAGGTCGCTTGTCGCGCGCTGCTTGAGGGCGGCCGTGCCACCGCCGGCGTGGGCGCCATATCGCAGGAGGCCGGTCTCGCGGACCCATGTCCGGTAGTCGCTTTCCGTCATCGCCCGGCCGGCCGCCGAGACGAAATGGCGGCCGTCATCCTCGATCAGGTTGGCACAGCCCGAGAAGTTCTGCGCCTTGGGGATGTGATAGAGCGGCCCGATCGACTCCCAGCCGTGATGGGCCTTGTAGACCTTGATGCGGATCTGTTGGTTGCCTCTATCGCGCATGCGGCCGGCGTAGCTGATGGCGTAGTGCGCCGGCGTGTAATCGTCATGTTCCGCCAGCATCAGGAACATGGGCGTGCCCGTCGTGGTCGCATCGCGATGCTGCGCCACACAGCCGGGACAGATCGCCACGTGCAGGGCGAAGATGTCCTCGATCCCGCGCCAACGCCGGCGCACCGCGATGGCACTGTTGACCGCGGCGACGCCGCCCTTGGACACGCCCATGATCCCGATGCGGGTTGGATCGATCCGGTCATCGCGCCGCAGCCACTGCAAGGCGGCATGCGCGTCGCACTCCATCTGGAAGGCGCTGACCAGACTCTGGTCGGCGACCGTCGAGCGCACGCCGCGGGGTCCGAAACTGTCCACGACCAAGGCTGCGACACCCGCGCGTGCCAGCGCATCGGCATAGAAGAGTTCGCGATGCTTCTGGATGCCGGCGCTGCTCGACAGGATCACCATTGCCGGCGCCGGCGAGACATCCGCCGGCCGGAAGAGCTGCATGCGCACAGTCTGCGCCGTCACCGCGATCGGCGACAGCGGCGACAGGGAGGGCAGGGATATCGCCTCCACCGCTACGTCGATGGGGCTCGGGGAGAGCGTAACGGACATCGCCAAGGAGCTGATTTTACAACGAAAGCGCCGCGATTCGTCTCTGGTTTGTTAACAGGCCATGGAATTTCCGAGGCCGAATTGATTTGGGTGAACTAGGTTGACTAGGTCATGGAGTGACCATGCAAGCCCCAATACACGTGGCAAAGGCAAATCTGTCGAGGCTGATCGAGGCAGCGCTGGCGGGCGAGGAAGTCATCATCGCCAAAGGCAGCAAGCCGGTGGTGAAGCTGGTCGCCGTCCGCCAGGGCGCCGTGAAGTTCGGCGTGCTGCCGAATCTGGCCGGGACGGCGCCGGATTTCTTCGAACCTCTGCCTGAGGATGAGCAGCAATTGTGGGAAGGGGTGCCGTGATGGAATGGCAGCGCCGGGATCCGTTCGACCGCATATTGGCCGCAACCGCCGGCGCATTCGATCTGCCGTTGATTTCGGGGGATGTCGTCTTTGATGGCCGGTTGAGACGCCTATGGTGATGATCAAGACGTGAGAAAAACGTCTTGTTCTTGATACGAGAATTCATTACACTGCTCATTGACAGTCAGAAGCAGTTTGGCGAGCCGGGTGCGGCCGCCGCCGTTCGCCCCGAGACCGAGGGCACCGGCGTTTCTGTCGGTTTCTGTCGCTTATCTGTCAGTGGAGATATATCTCTTAATTTATTGTAATAACGTCGAAATTGCTTTTCTGTCATTTTTGTCACACTGAGGCGCCGATAGAGTTCGACGATGAATGAGACGATGGCGGTGGCCGTGGTCGCCGTGCATGACGATGAGGCTGGGCTGCGGCTGGATCGCTGGTTCCACCGGCGCTATCCGACGCTCTCGCATGGCCGGCTGGAAAAGCTGCTGCGTACCGGCCAGGTCCGGGTCGATGGCAAGCGCGCGCAGGCGGGTGATCGCCTCGCCGGCGGGGAACAGATCCGGGTGCCACCCCTGCCTGCGGAAAACCGTGGGCCACGTCCGGGGACCGAGGCCGGCGGTCTCGACCCGCGGGCAGCGGCCGCGTTGGTTGCCAGCGTCGTCTATCGAGACGGCGACATCATTGCGATCAACAAGGAGCCTGGCCTTGCCGTCCAGGGTGGCAGCGGCACGCACCGCCATGTCGACGGGTTGCTCGATGCGCTGCGGTTTGGTGCGGCCGAGCGGCCGCGCCTGGTGCATCGGCTCGACAAGGATACCAGCGGCCTGCTCGTTCTGGGCCGTAGCGCCGGGGCCGCGGCCAGGCTGGCGGCTGCCTTTCGCGAGCGAACCACGCTTAAGGAGTACTGGGCGGTCGTGGTGGGCGTGCCCAAGGTGGCGCAGGGCACCATCGACCTGCCGCTGGCCAAGGCGACCGGTGGCGCCTATGGCCGCGAGCAGATGACGGTCGACGATGAGGCTGGCGATCGGGCCGTCACCGACTATGAGACAGTCGATGTCGCCGGCAAGAAAGCGGCACTGCTGATTCTGCGGCCGTTGACCGGGCGCACCCACCAGCTGCGTGTGCACTGCGCGGCGCTGGGAACGCCGATCCTGGGTGATGGCAAGTATGGCGGTGATCGGGCCTTCATCGATGCGCCCGGCATCGCCCGCCGCCTTCACTTGCACGCCGCCCGCCTGGCGTTGCCGCGTGGGGTCGATGGGAAGGGCATCTTGCGCCTGGCTGCCCCGCCACCGCCGCATTTTGCAGCGACGGTTGCCGCATTGGGGTTCGAGATGCCGCGCGACGTGCAGGTTCGTTCCCGGTAAAAGGGCCACCACCACATCCCATTGGTGCCAAGGCTTGCGACGGCAGGTGAGAGAGTGAAGCGTTTCCTGGTGATCACGGCGAGTATTCTGGCGGTGATGCTTCTGGCACCGGCCGGACTCTACCTGTGGGCCAGCAGCCGCGATCTCAGCCGATACCAGAGCCAGATCGCCGAGCAGGTACGCAAGGCGACCGGCCGCGAGCTGGTGATGAAGGGCGGCCTGCGCATCAACTTCACCCTCTCCCCGTCGGCGGTGGCCGAAGACGTCGTGCTGGCCAACGCCGCCGGCGGCTCGCGACCCGAGATGGCACGCATTAAGCGCGTGGTGCTGCACCTCGATCCATTCTCACTGCTGCTGGGCGAGATCCGGATCGGTCGCTTGCAGCTCTTCGGCGCCGACGTCCTGATCGAACGCGATGGCGATGGCCGCAGCAACCTGGCGATGGAACCGCCGGTCGAAGGCTCCGGGCCGCATCCCAGCGAGCACCAGTCGCTGCGCATCAAGAACACGCCCAGCCTGCCGTGGATCAGCCGCATCGAGGTCGAAGGCTCGACCCTGACGCTGAAGGAGACTGCCGAGCGGCCGGCGATCGTGTTCGTGATCGACCGCTTTATAGGCACCGCGACGCAGCCCACGACTCCGGTCAGCGGCGAGTTCCTCGGCCGCATCAACAGCAGTGAAGCGCTGGCGCTGACTCTGAGGAAAGCCGGCACCTTCGACGGCTGGCTCAAGGGCGTGCCGGGTGATCTCGACATGCAAGGCACGCTGGGCGGGCTGCCGGTCTCGCTCGCGGGGCAGGTCGCGGCGCGGCGGCTCGAGATCGGTGCCGAGGCCGAGGGCCGCAGCCTGATAACGCTGGGGCATCTGCTGAACCTGCCGCTGCCGGAGACGGCGCCCTACGCGATGAAGTTGAAGCTGACCAATCCGCGGACGGGCCCCAAGCTCGACATCACCGAACTGAAGATCGGCGACAGCCTGCTGCGCGGCGACATGGTCTTCCGCACGACCCGCGCCGGCAAGCCGATCATCGTTGCCAACTTTACCGCCGATAAGTTCGACCTCGCCGATCTCAAGCCTCGGCCGCCGGCACCACCGGCACAGAGTGGCGCCACGGTGCCCAGCCAACCGGGCCCGTCTGGTACGGCCCAGGCCGCGGCACCACCACCGCTGGCACCACCGCCGCCCGCGCCGCCACCAGCAGCGCCAGCCGCGCGCCCGACGGCAAGCGACGGCCGCGTCATCCCTGGCGATCCGTATCCGATCGAGGCGATCAAGCGGTGGAACGGCTCTGTCTCGCTGCGTGTGGCCGAAGTGGTCGGCGCGGCGGTGAAGATGCAGGGGCTGTCGGTCACCCTGACGCTCAACGACGGCAAGCTGACTCTGCGCCCGGCCGCCACCATTGGCTCGGGCCAGCTCGGTATCGATGCCCAGATCGATGCCAGCGGCGCGGGGCCGGTACTGATTCTCAGCGCAACGGCGTCCAAGGTGCCGCTGGAAGATATGCTGACCTTGATGGGCGTATCGGCGGGTGTGAAGGGCGCGTCGATCGACATGGAACTGAAGTTGCGCGGTTCCGGTCGATCGCTGCGCGAGTCGCTGGGCCTGGCCGTAGGCAATCTCGATTTTGTCATCGGCTCCGCACAGCTCACGCGCGACGTCGCGCACCTGCTGACGCCGGAATGGATCCGCATGCTGGGTCTGGGCGATCGCCCGGTGACGCTGAACTGCGCCGCCGGCAAGGTCGAGTTCGGTGGCCGGCCCGAAGGCGAGCGCGGCGCTGCCAACATCCGCAAGCTGGTGCTCGATGCGCAGCGCTTCACCGCGATCGGCGGCGGATACATCCATCTGCGCAACGAGCAGCTTGGCCTGTTGCTGTGGCCCGAGCCGCGTGATCTGGCGCTGATGGGCGCGGCCGTGCCACTACGGCTGAAAGGATCGCTGGCCCAGGCCAGTGCCGAGACCGACGTCGCGGCGGCCAAATCGGCCGCGGGTGCCATACCCGGCACGCGGGTCGCCAGCCTCACCGCGGCGATCACGACGGCAGGACGGGCAGCCAGCGCCGGCTCGCTCAACGCCTGCGGCACCGTGCTGGCCCGGCTCGACAGTCTGCGCCCCAATCTGCGGGCGCAGTTGCCACAACCCCCCGCGGTCCAACCGGAGTATCGGCCGCCACGGGCCACGCCACGTCGCTCACGTTAGGAAATCACCCGTGCCGGTCGGCGCCATCAAACGCTTCTACAAGACGGCTACCGTCACGTCCGCGCAGGGCGGCTTCGAGGTCCGGCTGGACAACCGCGCCCTGCGCACGCCGGCCGGCCGGCCGCTGACGCTGCCCACGGAAGTGCTGGCAGCGGCGATCGCCCGCGAATGGGGTGAGCAGCCCGAGAAGGGTGAGATCAGGCCGCTCGAGATGGCCATGATGCGCCTGGCGGCGACGGCGATCGATCGTGTCGCTGTCCAGCGACAGAAGGTTATCGACGATACGGCCAAATATGCCGGCTCCGA
>DATEIF010000103.1:0-11440 GCA_035279205.1 Vineibacter sp. | reverse complement strand
GTGCCGTAGTGGGCCAGGATCTCGGCGTTGCCGCTGTCCGGCGCCTGGCAACCGAACACGATCGGCCCGAAGTGCGAGCGCCCGAGGATTTCGTTGAGCAGGCCCAGCTTGACCTGCCCGTAGCCTTGGCCGCCGAGTTCGGGCCCGAGATGGCAGGCCCACAGGCCCTGGCGCCTGACTTCGGCCTGAAGCGGCTTCACCGCCCTGTTCCGTTTCTCGTTCTTGACGTCATAGCTCTGGACGCCGAGGTGATCGAGCGGCTCGACCTCCTCCTTCACAAAGCGCATCACCCAGTCGAGCTTCTTCTGGTATTCGGGATCCGTCTCGAAATTCCACATGGCGTCTCTCTCGCGTGTCGCGGCGGCGCGCAGCTTGGCGCGCGTCGCCGCAGCCGCTCCAATCGTTTATTCTTCCGGGATCGATCCAGAATCGTTATGGATCGGATCGGACCCCCGCCATGGATCTCGACGCCAAACCGTACCGCGCCTTCGTCACCGTCGCCGAGGAACGATCCTTCGGCCGCGCCGCCACGCGTCTGAACGTGTCGCAACCGGCGCTCTCGGCCCAGATCCGTGAGTTCGAGCGGCGCCTTGGTTTTTCGCTGTTCAAGCGCACGAGCCGCACCGTCGAGCTGTCGGCGCAAGGCCGCCTCTTTCTCGGCAATGCGCGGCGCATGCTCGCGGAAACCGAGGCGGTGCGGACCGCCGCGCGCGCGATCCAGACCAACCAGTTGACCATCGGCGCCACCATCCAGACGGTGCTCGTCGCCGAACGGGTCACGCTTCTGGAGCGTTTCCTGCAGCAACAGCCCGAGATCCCGCTGCGCATCACCAACGACACGGACGTCCGGCTCCTGGCTGCCGTTGCACGCCGCGAAATCGACCTCGCCCTGCTGATCGAACCGATGCCGGGCGGCGTGCCGACGTACTCGCCGCTCGATGCCGCCAGTGCGGCGGCGGCCGATCTCGAGCGCCTTGTCCTGCAGCGCCGTCAGGTCGAGATCCTGATGCCGCAGGAGCACCCCGCCAGCCGGCGGGCGGTCGTGCCGCGGTCGGCGCTGAAGGACCTGCCGGTTGCAACATTCGATCGCAGGCATGGCATCGCGCTGACCGATGCGATCGGACAGTACCTGCGCGACGCAGGCGCCGTCGCCATCCGGCCACCGGAACGCAACGCGCTGGCGGTCGAGCGCTATGGCGCCGTCAAGCGCATGGCCGCCATGAGCCTCGGCTGGTTCGGCCAGGCCCATCTCCAGGACCTGGCACCAATGGTCCGTCTTCCCATTGAGGGCCTGGATGTCGCGACCGGCCTGACGCTGCTGCGCGCCAAAGGCGAGGAGCGTTCGGCCGCGACCACTTTCTGGGCGATGGCCGCCGGTCCCGTCCTGTGATCAGACGTAAGCCACCGCCACCACGCCGCACGCCTGGACCGTGCCGATCAGCGTGTCGCCAGCGACGACCGGGCCGACGCCCTCCGGCGTGCCGGTATAGATCAGATCGCCGGGCCCCAGTGTCACCAGGCCCGACAGGTAGGCGATCGTCTCCGGCACGTTCCAGATCAGCTCCTTCAGGTCGGCGTGCTGCTTCACCTTGCCCGAGACGTCGAGCTTGATCTCGCCCGCTGCGGGATGGCCGATCTGCGTCGCGCGGTAGAGATGGCCGATCGGCGCTGACTGATCGAAACCCTTGCCCATGTCCCAGGGCCGACCCTTGTCACGAGCGGCGTTCTGCAGGTCACGGCGGGTCATGTCCAGCCCGGCGGCATAGCCGTAAACGTGGTCCAGAGCCTTCTCGACGCTGATGTTGGCGCCGCCCGTGCCGATCGCCACCACCAGCTCCATCTCGTGATGCAGGTTCTTGGTCGCCGGCGGGTAAGGAATTCGGACCGGGTTGTTCGCATCGCCGGCCACGACGATGGCGTCGCTGGGCTTGGCGAAGAAGAACGGCGGCTCGCGGTCGGGATCGCCGCCCATCTCGCGCGCGTGAGCCGCATAGTTGCGACCGACGCAGTAGATGCGGCGCACCGGAAACAAGTCAGAGGTTCCAACGACCGGCACGCCGACGGTGGAGGGCGGCGGAACGACATAGGCCATGAACTCTCTCCCGGTACGGCAATCGATGACCGCAGCCTTAGCGCAGGCGCAGGGCGTGGGGCAAGATGAACGGTTGACCTCGCGCGTTAAGCGCTATGGGCTTCAGCGTACGGCTTTATAAAGCGTCCGCGCCATGTGCCATAGCCGCGTGCTGCGCAGCCCGCCGGAGATCGAACCGCCGGTGGCAAAGCGCTCCAGCAACGCCCGCTCGCCGGCGGCATCGGCCCAGTCGCGCAGCAGGTCGACGGCAAAACCGCGCTCGCCTGCCGGCAGGTCGCGCGAGCATTCGGCCAGCCGCAACCGCAGGAGCTGGCGGCTGGCGCTGGCGACGCGCGCCAGATCGGCGCCCGGGATCTGGCTGGCTACGGCGGGAATCACCTGCAGAGCGAGATGTGCTGAGTCCTGCAGCACCTCGGGCAGCCGCTTTCTCGCCAGACCGGGCCGGTAGTCGATGCGGTACTGTGCGAAGAATTCGGGCCGGTGCACGAAGCTGCCGCAGGCCGCCAGTTTCAGCCACAGTGCCCAGTCGCCGTAGAGGTGCATCGCCTCATCGAAACCGCCGACCTTCTCCCACGCCGACTTGCGAAAGGCATGCGCCGCCGGATGCACCTTCACCGCCACCAACTGTGTGTGGAAGTTCTCCGGCGGCGGCGCGAACGGCTTGACCGAAAGCACCTTCTCGGACTTCAGCAGTTTGCCGTCGCCATCGATGTGCTGGAAATTGCCGCTGACCAGAATGGCGTCCGGATGCGCCTCGACCGCGGCACGCACCGCCGTCGTAAACCCCGGCAGCGCCTTGTCGTCAGATCCCATCAGCGACACCCAGGTGCCCGTCGCCTGGGAGACCGCGTGGTTGTAGTTGCCCATCATGCCCATGCGGCGCGGCGGATAGACGATCCGCACGCGGTCTCGATAGCGCTCGATCAGCTCGCGCGAACCATCCGTGCTGCCATCGTCGCTGACGACGATTTCCGAGCCCGCCTGAGTCTGATTCAGCAGCGATTCGATGGTTTCGCGGATGTAGCGCACATGGTTGTACGATGGCACCACGAAAGAGTGGCTGAAACTCATGGCAGTGGTGGGGACATCATTACCGGGCGGGGCGCAGCGTGCGATAGAGCTGGCGCAACCCGCGACGCACCGCGCTGCCGTGCCAGCCGGGCGATACTGTCCCGCCGGCGGCAAAGATGTCGAGCAGCTTTTCCGAGCCGACGTTGCGTGCCCAGTCGCGCAGCAGATCGACGGCGAAGCCGCGCTCCGGTGCCGGCAGCATGGCAGCGGTTTCGGCCACCACGGCGCGGAAGCGCTGCCGGCTGCTGTCGCGCAAACGCTTCATATCGACATCGCGTATGGTCTTGGCGACCTCGGGAATCAGCAGACACTGCACATCGGCGTCATCACGCAGCGATTCGGGCAGGCGCTGCTTGGCAATTCCAGGCCGGTAGGCAATGCGGTACTGCGCGATGATCTTGCGCACATGGACGAAGTCGCCCAACGGCGCCAGCTTGAGCCACAAGCCCCAGTCGCCATAGAGCCGCAACCGTGTTTCGAAGCCGCCGACCTGCTGCCAGGCATCACGGCGGAAGCAGTGCGCCGCGACCTGGATCTTGTTGGCGGCGAGCATGCGATAGAATGTTTCGGGCGGGCGTGTCACCGGATCCGCCGTCAGGGCGCCCTCCGACCCCACCACCGTTCCAGAGCCATCGATCTGCTCGACATCGCCGTTGATCAGCACGGCGCCAGGATGGTCGAGAATACTCGACCGCATGGTGCGGGCGAACATGGGCAACGCCAAGTCGTCGCTGCCCATGATCGACACCCAGTCGGTCCGGGCCTGCGACACGCCCCAGTTCCAGTTGAACGCCATGCCCTTGTGCTCAGGCGGTTGCACGATGCGGATGCGATCACCGTACGACGCCAACACCTGCATCGTGTGGTCGGTGCTGAAATCCTCCGAGACGATGATTTCGGACCCCGCCAGGTCCTGTTTCAGCAGGGAATCGATCGTCTTGCCGATGAAGTCGGCCTGATTGTGCGACGGTACGACAAATGTATGGCTGAAACTCATGACCAAATGAATGCGCAAAGAAAATGCCGTGATAACAATCTCTTAATACGCCCCCAAGTCGCCCGTGTCATGCAAATTCACGCTCAATTCGGCACCGGACAAAACCAGGGACGGAAATTGTTCGGCAGTTCTTGGCGCCGATGTCCCGGGTTGGAAGCGGATCCCTGCCGCAGTACGTTTGACAGGTTAGCTGATCGCGATATCCAATTTCCGGCAAGTACAAGTATTTGCCGCCCGAGGGGATTACGCCTGATGAAGTTCGGCATCTTCTATGAACATCAACTGCCCCGCCCCTGGACCGAACGCAGCGAGTACCAGCTGCTACAGGACTCGCTGACCCAGATCGAGCTGGCCGACCGGTTGGGCTACGACTACGCCTGGGAGGTCGAGCATCACTTTCTAGAGGAATACTCGCACTCCTCGGCGCCCGAGGTGTTCCTGGGCGCCGCCAGCCAGCGCACCAAGCGCATCCGACTGGGGCATGGCGTGGTCCAGCTCACCACCAACCAGCCCCATCGCGTGGCCGAGCGAGTGGCGACACTGGACCTGCTGTCGGGCGGGCGGGTCGATCTCGGCATGGGTGAAGCGGCCGGCCCGGCGGAATTACACCCGTTCAACGTGCGGGTGCGCGACAAGCGCGAGCGCTGGGAGGAAGCCGTCAAGGCCATCATCCCGATGTTCACCAAGGAGAGCTGGGAGTTTCACGGCCAGTACCACGACTTCCCAGCCCGCAACGTCATTCCCAAGCCCTACCAGAAACCGCACCCGCCGCTGTGGGTGGCCTGCTCCAACATCCAGACCATCGGCAAAGCCGGCGAATGGGGCATGGGCGCGCTGGGCTTCACCTTCGTGACGCCGGAAGCCGCCCGCGCCTGGGTGCACAAGTATTACAACAACCTGCTGAACAACCCGGGCAAGCTGACCGACTACCCGGCCAATCCCAACATCGCCATGGTGGCGGGCTTCATGTGCGCGCCGACGGACGAAGAAGCCATCGCCAAGGCGGCTGGCTGGACCTTCTTCATTTTCGCGCTCTCCTACTACGGCCGCAAAGGCGTCGATGCGCCCGGCACCAGCGACCTGTGGCGCGAATACCAGAGCTGGCGCGGCGGACCCGAGGAGAAGAAGGCGCTGGATGCCGGCCTGATCGGCTCGCCCGAGACCATCCGCAAGAAGCTGCGCCTGTTCCAGCAAAGCCGGGTCGACCAGGTCATCCTGCTGAACCAGGCTGGCAAGACCAGCCACCAGGACATCTGCGACTCGCTGGAGCTGTTCGCGCGCGAGGTGATGCCCGAGTTTCATGCCGCCGAGGCTGAGCATCAGCAATGGAAGCAGAAGGTGCTGGCGCGCGAGATCGTGCTCGAGGAGCTCGACACCCAGCGCTACGACATCTTCGCGCACCAGAACGAGCACATCGTGCGGCTCACACCCGAGCAGCTCAAGGCCCGCATGGCGGAGAAGGAAGCCGCCGCCAAGAAGGCCGCCACCGGCGACTGAGCCTCGTCATCCCGAGCGCAGCGAGGGATCTCCTGCGAAGGGCGCACTGCACGTCTTTCGCGGGAGATCCCTCGCTACGCTCGGGATGACACGGGTTCACTCCCCGTACGGCACCCAGATATTCTTGACCTGGGTGGCGCGGCGCAGGAAGTCGCGGCCCTGCGCCTGCGCATCGTCCAGCCAGTTGCGCGTACGCCCGTGATCGACCCAGGTCGCCTTGAGATTGCCGGCGGCGGCCTTCTCGACCACGGCGCTGCCGCTGCTGGAGCCGGTGTACCAGAGCGCCGAGACCTCGTCGTGCTCGGCCAGCACCTTGGCCAGCACATCCCGCTCGCCGGTGACGATGTTGACGACACCGGCCGGCACATCGCTGGTATCGAGCACCTGGTAGAGATCGGTCGCCGCCAGCGGATGGCGCGCCGACGGCACCACGACGACGCGATTGCCCATGGCGATCGCCGGCATCACTAGCGACACCAGAGCCAGCAACGGCGCCTCGTCCGGGCAGACGATGCCCATGACGCCCCACGGCTCGTTCATCGCCAGCGTGACGTGACGCGCGCGCGTGGCATGCACGGCGCCGTCGAACTTGTCCGCCCACGCGGCATGATGGAAGGTGCGGCGGATCGCGGCCGCCACCTCTATCGCCGCGGCCTTGGCGCTCACGCCCATCATCGATGCCAGACGCGCCTCGAATTCGTCGCTGCGGGCCGCAAGGTTCTCGCCGATGTAGTAGAGCACCTGGGCCCGGTTGTGCGCGGTCACGGTGCTCCAGCCCGTCGCCTTCGCCGCAGCCTCGACGGCATTGCGAATGTCCTTGCGATTGCCCAGGCCCGCCTGGCCGATCGAGCGGCCGGATCGACCGAGGATCGAATAGCTGTGGCCGGCATCCGGCCGCGCCTGCTGGCCACCGACATAGAGCTTGGCCGTGCGATCGATCGACGGCAGGCCGGCGATCGAGTCCGTGGTGGCCTCCGGCAAGGGTGACAGTTTGGTCGCCGCGTCTTGCTTACGCGTGCCGCTCGCCTTCTTCTCCCACGCCGGCACGAGATACTCGATCATGCCCTCGCGCCCGCCTTCGCGGCCGAAGCCCGACTCGCGATAGCCGCCGAAACCCGAGGCGGCGTCGAACAGGTTGGTCGCGTTGATCCAGATGACGCCCGCTTTCAGCTTCGCCGCGACGTCGAGCGCGCGGTCGATGTTCTCCGACCAGATCGAGCCGGCGAGCCCGTATCGCGTGTTGTTGGCCAGCGCCACCGCCTCGTCGGGCGTACGGAAGGTCATGCCGGCAATCACCGGCCCGAAGATCTCGACCTCGGCAATGGTCGATGCCGGCTCGACGCCGGTAAACAGGCTCGGCGGATAGAAGCAGCCCTTGGCCGGCACGGCTGTCAACGGCTGAAAGAGCTGGGCACCTTCCTGCCTGCCCTTGTCAACCAGGGCACGGATGCGATCAAGCTGCACCGGCGCGACCACAGCGCCGATATCCGTCGACTTGTCGAGCGGATCACCGACCCGCAGGGTTTCCATGCGGGCGCGCAGTTTCCGATAGAGCTGTTCGGCAACGCCTTCCTGCACCAAGAGCCGCGAGCCGGCGCAGCAGACCTCGCCCTGGTTGAACCAGATCGCATCGACGACGCCTTCGACCGCCGCGTCGAGATCGGCGTCCTCGAACACGATGAACGGCGACTTGCCACCCAGCTCCAGCGACAGCTTCTTGCCGGTGCCCGCCGTCGCCTGGCGGATCAGGCGACCGACCTCGGTCGAGCCGGTAAACGCGATCTTGTCGACATCGGCATGCTCGACCAGCGCCGCCCCGGTTGATCCATCCCCGGTCACGATGTTGACAACGCCGCGCGGCAGACCGACCTCGACACAGATCTCGGCAAAGGCCAGTGCCGTGAGCGGCGTGAACTCGGCCGGCTTCAACACCACGGTGTTGCCCGCCGCCAGAGCCGGCGCGATCTTCCACGCCAGCATCAGCAGCGGGAAGTTCCACGGGATGATCTGGCCGCAGACGCCCACCGGCCCATGATCGGGGAACTCGCTGGCGCACAGTTCGGCCCAGCCGGCGTGATGATAGAAATGCCGCGCCACCAGCGGTACGTCGATGTCGCGCGTCTCGCGAATCGGCTTGCCGTTATCCATGCTCTCCAGCACCGACAGAAAGCGCTCGCGCTTCTGGATGTGGCGGGCCAGCGCATAGAGATGGCGCGCCCTGGCATGGCCAGGCAGCGCCGACCACGACTTCAGCGCCCGGCGCGCTGCGGTCACGGCGCGGTCGATGTCAGCAGCAGAACCTTGGGCCACCCGGGCGATCCGCACGTCGCGCGCGGGATCGAAGACGTCGAACATGGCGCCTTCGGCCGGTTCGACGAAGGTACCGTCGATGAAATGGCCGAAGCCATCGGCATGCCGCTCCAGCCACGCCAGCACGTGGTCGTTCGCCTCCGGCGAGGGGCCATAGTCCATGCTGTCGAGGATGTCCTTCACAAGCACCATGGCCCTCTCCTCTTCAGCCCAGGGCGTGGTGGTGGCCGGCGGCGTAGCGGCCGGTCACGAAATGCTCGATCTGGCGCTCGATATCGGCCAGCAGGCTGCTGGCGCCGATGCGGAACAGGTCCGGCTCGAGCCATGGACGGCCGAGTTCCTCCTTCATCAGGAAGAGCCAGTTGAGCGCATCCTTGGCGGTACGCAGCCCACCCGCCGGCTTGAAGCCGACGCGCACGCCAGTCTGGTGCTCATAGTCGCGGATCGCGCGCAGCATCACGAGGCTGACCGGCAGGGTCGCGTTGACATCCTCCTTGCCGGTCGACGTCTTGATGAAGTCGGCGCCGGCCATCATCGCGACCATGCCGGCCTTGTAGACGGTGCGCAGCGTCTTCAGGTCGCCAGTGGCCAGGATGACCTTGAGGTGCGCCGCACCGCAGGCCTCGCGCATCGCCTTCACCTCGTCGTAGAGCGCCTGCCAGTCGCCGGTCAAGGCCTGGGCGCGGCTGATCACGATGTCGATCTCGGCCGCACCCTCGCCAACGGCGTAGCGGATCTCGCCCAGCCGCTGCGCGAGTGGCGTCTGACCGGCAGGAAAGCCCGTCGCAACCGACGCCACGGGGATACCGGTGCCCGCGAGTGCCGCGACGGCCGGCGCGACCATCGCCGGATAGACGCAGACGGCACCGACCGTGGGCGGATCGTTGGCCAGGCCCAGGGCCGCAACGAGATCCTCCCGCAGCGGACGACTTGCCTTGGCGCACAGGCGACGCACGCGACCGGGCGTATCGTCGCCCGCAAGCGTCGTGAGATCGATGCAGGTGATGGCCTTCACCAGCCATGCCGCCTGGTACTCCTTCTTCACCGATCGCCGCGCCGGCAGCGTGGCTGTACGTCGCTCCGCCGCCGAGAGGTTCACCTGCACCGCGTCGAACCAATCGACATGCAGTGCCGTGCCCTCGTTGCGCTGTTGGTTGCTGGCCAGCGCCAGTGTCTTGCGCTGGGCCTGAGCCATTCCGATGTCAGGGCGCATCACCCGCCTCCCTCGATCAGGCGGTCACCATTGCCGCGGCGATGATACGCCCTTCCGTCGCGGTCGCGGAAGCCGGCTCAGCGTTTGCCCTCGATCGCAACTTCGACCACGTGCGGCTCGCCTGAGGCGATGGCGCGCTCGATCGCGGCGCGCAGGCCATCGGGATCCGTCACCGCCGTGCCGGCCACGCCCATGCCTTTTGCCATGGCGACGAAGCCGAGCTCAGGCTGCGTCAGGTCCATGTGCGGATAGGGATGGTTCATGAGCTCGCCGAAGCGCTGGCGGTAGATGTCGAGATTATGTTTCAGCACGCGATATTCGCGGTTGGCCAGGATCACGAAGACGATGGCGAGCTTGTGATGGGCCGCGCTCCACAGCGCCTGGATGCTGTACATCGCCGAGCCATCGCCGGAGATCGCGACGACAGGGCGGTCGGGATGCGCCACCTTGGCGCCGATAGCGCCCGCCAGCCCCTGGCCGATGCCGCCGCCCCGGCCGCTGTAGTAGTCGCCGGCCCGGGCAAAGTCGAAGGCGCGGGCGAGATCGATATTGGCGGTGATCGACTCGTCGACAACGACGGCGTTGGCCGGCACCGCCGCACGGATTTCGGCCATGGCGCGCGGCATCGACATCGGCGTGCGGCTCCACGCCTTCTGCACGCGCGCGCGATAGGCCTCCGCATCGGCGTCCTTGGCGGCCTTGAGCATCGTATTGCGCCGCGCAGCCGCCGTGCGGTAGCCGTCATCGGCGGATGCCCCGACGCCGTCGTGCACGGCGCGCAGCGTGTGCCGCAGCTGCCCCACGACACCAGCATGAGGCGCGAAGTTGAAGGCCAGGCGCTGAGGCGACTCCTCGAGCTGCACCACGGCAGCGCCATCGGGGAACGGCGCGCCGTCCGAGAACCAGACTTCCTCGAAGAACGGTCCGCCGGCCAACAGCACGAGATCGCTGCCGTCGAGCGCCTTGCGGATGGCGGCGGCATCGAAGGGCACGGCACCGCGCGCGTTGGGATGCGCCGAGGGGAAAGACAGATGATGCCGCAGGCCTTCGACCCACACCGGCGCCCCAATGCGTTCGGCCAGCGCGACCAGCGCCTCGTTCGCGCCGGCCCGCGCCACGTCATCGCCGGCAACGATCACGGGCGCGCGACTGGCCAGCAGCAGGCGTGCGACGTCGGCAACACCGTCGGGATCGGGCCGGGCCGCGCGATACAACGTACCCGGGCCGATGGCATCGACCGCGGTCTCCTGCTCCATCACGTCGATGGGCAGGGCGACGAATACCGGGCCCGCCGGCGGATCGTTGGCGATCTTAAAGGCGCGGCGCAGCAGCGGCCCCAACTCGTCGGCACGCTCGGCCTGCACGCTCCACTTGGTGACGGGCGCCGCCATGGCCGCGAGGTCATGCCCCAGCAGCGGCTCGCGCAGGCGCATGCGCGTATCCTGCTGACCGGCTGTCACCACCATCGGCGACGATGCCTTGAGCGCGCTGTAGAGCATGCCGAGCGCATTGCCCAGGCCCGGCGCGACATGCAGGTTCACGACCCCGGTGCGGCCCGTGGCCTGGGCGTAGAAACTGGCGGCACCCAGGGCCACGCCTTCGTGCAGCGCCACGATATAATCGATCTGCGGGTACTCCGGCAGGCTGTCGATCAGCGGGCTTTCGGTCGTGCCGGGATTGCCGAAGATATGTCGCACGCCGTGCTTGATCAGACTCTGCATGAACACATGTCGCCCGCGCATACGCATCTCCCGCCACGGCTGCCATTCTCTGTGCGATCATAGGCGCTCGTGGCGATCCTTGCTAAGAAGGACTCATGACCAAGGCAGGACTGAGCGTTGCGGTGATCGGCGGCGGCATCGGCGGCCTGGCGGCGGCTGCGTCATTGCTGCAGGCCGGTTTCGATGTGCGGGTCTACGAGCAGGCCGGCGCGCTGAGTGAAATCGGCGCCGGGATCCAGATCAGTCCCAACGGCGCGCGCATCCTCAACCGGCTGGGCCTCGCCGAGGCGCTGGCCCGCCGTGGCGTACGTCCGGTGGCCGTTCATCAGCGACGCTGGGATGACGGCCGCACCTTGCAGCGCGCGCCGCTGGGCGAAACAGTCGAGCAGACATTCGGCGCGCCCTACTACCATTTCCACCGCGCCGACCTGCTGGCCGCCATATCAGGCGTCCTGCCAGCCGAGCGGGCGCATGTCGGTCATCGGCTCATCGATGCCATCGACCATGGCGACCGTGTCGAGGCACGCTTCGAGAACGGC
>DATEIF010000102.1:0-8198 GCA_035279205.1 Vineibacter sp. | reverse complement strand
CGAAGGAAGCGCACCAGTCCTTGATGATCCAGCTCGGCCTCGATCAACCGCTGCCGTTGCAATACGCAGACTGGCTCAAACGGTTCATCCAGGGCGACTGGGGAACATCCTTTGTCAGCCGCACTCCGATCTTTCAGTACGCCTTGATAGAGGCACTGCCGGTCACGCTCGTGCTGGCGGCTGCGGCCCTGAGCCTGGCCATCCTCGTCGGCATCCCCCTGGGGGTGCTCTCGGCAGTCAGGAAGGACACGGCCTGGGATGCGGTTGCGGCGGCTTTTTCCCTGACCGGCTCGGCGTTCCCGAGTTTCTATCTCGGCATTCTTCTGATCTGGATCTTCGGCGTCGCTTTCGGCCTGTTTCCGACCATGGGATTCGTTCCGCCCTGGCAGGATTTGTGGGATGGCGCCTACCATTTGGTCCTGCCGGCCATCACGCTGAGCACGCCGTTCATGGCACTCATCGTACGCATCACCCGCGCCAATCTCGTGGAGGTGCTTGAGCAGCCCTACATCGCTGCCGCGCGGGCACGGGGCGAGCCGGCCTGGCGTGTCGTCTGGGTGCACGGCATGCGCAATGTGCTGATGCCGCTGGCCACCGTCATCGGACTCCAGCTCGGCACGCTGCTGCATGGTGCCGTGCTCACCGAAACAGTTTTTTCGCTGCCGGGCGTTGGCCGGATGATCACCGACGCCGTGTTGAATCGCGAGTACCTCGTCGTCCAGGCCGGCGTCATGATGACCGGCTGCCTGGTGATCATCGTTAACCTCGCGGTCGACCTGGCTTATCCGGTGCTCGATCCACGCTTGCGGCCACGCTGATATGGTCGCGCCCGATCTCCTGCAGCGAGGTGAGGCCTCCACGCGAAGCGGATCGGCGCTGCTGCGCGACCTGGTGCGCGCCTGCCTGTATCAGTTGCGCGCGAGACCATTCTTCGGCGTCGCCGCGTTCATCGCCGTGGCCTTCCTGCTCGCGGCGGTGTTCGCGCCGTGGGTGGCGCCCTTTGAACCGACGTTCCAGGACGCCAATCACCTCATGGCGCCGCCCAATGCCGTCCATTGGTTCGGCACGGACTCGTTCGGCCAGGACCTGCTGTCCCGCGTCATCTACGGCGCCCGCTACGCGTTCCTGATCGGATTTTGTTCGGTGGCGATCGGCGCCATGGGCGGCCTCGCGATCGGCCTTGCCGCCGGCTTGCGGGGAGGGGCGGTCGAATGGAGCCTGATGCGGTTCGTCGACGCCATCCTGGCGCTGCCATCGCTGATCATGGCGATTGCGTTCATCTCCATCCTCGGGCAGGGCGTCGACAAGGTGATCTACGCGGTCGGTTTCGCCATGATCGGCCCCTTCGCGCGCACCGTGCGCGCCGACGTGCTGCAGGTCCGCACCCGGACCTTCGTCGAGGCCGCTGGCCTGATGGGCGTGGATCGGCTCCGCATCGTCTGGCGTCACATCCTGCCCAACGTGATCTTTCCGCTCGCTGTCCAAGCAACCATCCGGATCAGTGAGGCGATTCTCGTCTCCTCCGGCCTGTCCTTCCTCGGCCTGGGGGTGGTGCCGCCGACGCCGGACTGGGGCCTGATGATCTCGGAGGGCCGCGCCTTCATCAGCTTCGTGCCGTGGATCTCGGGCGTGCCGGGCGCGGCACTGGCTCTTCTGTTGATCGCGCTGAGCATCGTTGGCGACGGCATCCGCGAGCAGTTCGATCCGAAGATGCGCGCAAATCGGTAGGAAGCGGCCATGATGCACCCCGTCGCGCGGCAGGCCGAGGTGGCAGGCTCGAACGTCCTGTCCGACCGGCGAGACCGCGAACCGCTGCTGTCGCTGGTCGACGTCTCTTTGGCGCGTAATGGCCATTCGGTGCTCGATCGTGTCAGCTTCGCCATCGAGCGGGGGGAAACATTGGGATTGGTCGGTGAATCAGGCGCCGGCAAATCCACCATCGCGCTGGTCGCGATCGGTCTGCTTCGCCCGCCGGCAGTGACGCTGGACGGTCGCATGCAATTCGCAGGGCACGATGACCTGCTTGCCTTGCCGGAGTCTGCATGGGCCGGGCTCCGTGGCCGGCGGATCGCCATGATCTTTCAGGATCCGGCCTCGGCGCTGAATCCGTGCTTCACCGTGGGACGCCAGCTGGCAGGCCCGCTGCGCCGCCTGTTGGGCCTCGATCGCGCGGCCGCGCGGCGACGCGCGATCGAGCTGCTCGAGAGCGTCGGGCTGAACGATGCAGAGGCGCGCCTGGCCGCCTTTCCACACGAACTTTCCGGCGGTATGCAGCAACGGGTGATGATCGCGATGGCGCTCGCTTGCAATCCCGAGCTGTTGCTTGCCGACGAGCCGACCAGCGCGCTCGACGTCACCATCCAGGCGCAGATCATGCAGCTCATTCTTCAGCAGGTCCGCGCGCGCAACGCGAGCTGCATTTTCGTCCTGCACGATCTCGCACTGGCCTCGCAGGTGTGCGACCGGATCGTCGTGCTCTATGCCGGGCAGGTCGTGGAGGCCGGTCCGACCGAAATCGTGTTGCGGCGCCCGCTGCATCCCTACACCAACGCGCTGCGGGCGTGCGTGATCGAGCTCGACACCGAGACGCTGACGCCACCGGACGGTGGCCTTCCCGCCCTCGGCGCGATGCCGCCGGGATGTCGCTTCGCGCCCCGCTGCCCGAGCGCCAAGATCGCGTGCAGTTTGCAGACTCCACCCCTTCGCCAGCTGGAGGGACGCGAGATCGCGTGTTGGCATCCGGGATGACGAATCAGGCGCTGCCCCTCTTTCGGCTGCTCGACGTCGAAAAGATCTACCGGATCGACGGCGGCGGCTGGTCGCGGCTCGGCATCGGTTCGCGCCGGCAGCTTGCCGCCCTCGACGGCATCCGCCTGACGGTGCGAACGGGCGATAGCGTTGCGCTGGTGGGCGAGAGCGGCTCGGGCAAGTCGACGCTGCTGCGCGTTCTGCTGGGCCTGACGGCAAGCAGCAACGGCAGGGCTCTCTACCAGGGCGACGACATCGAGACCCTGGCGGACGACAAGCGGCGCGCGTTCCAGCGCGATGTCGCCATGATCTACCAGGATGCGCGCGGCTCACTGAACCCGCGGCTTAGCGTGCTTGATCTGATCGGCGAGCCGCTGCGCCAGCACGGGCTGTGTCTCGCCGCCGAGCTGCGCGATCGCGTCGCAGTGCTTCTGACCCGTGTGGGCATGTCGCCCGATACAGCGGACCGCTATCCCAGTCAGTTGTCGGGTGGTCAGGTCCGGCGCGTCGCCATCGCTCGCGCGCTCGCCTCGCAGCCCAAGGTGATTGTCGCCGACGAGGCAGTCTCCGGACTGGACGTGTCGACCCAGGCGCAACTGCTCAACCTGCTGCGCGGCCTGCAACGCGAGATGGGACTGACTCTGCTGTTCATCACGCACGACCTGGCGGTGGCGAGCTATCTCTGCAGTCGCATCGCGGTGATGTATCTCGGCCGGATCGTCGAGGCCGGCCCGACGAAAGAGGTTCTGCGCGCGCCGGCACACCCGTACACGCGAGCTCTGCTACGGGCCTCGCCGCGGTTCTTCGAGCCGATCGCCGAGACCCTGGAGGGTGAGATCCCAAGCCCGATTGATCTGCCGGCCGGGTGCCGGTTTGCAAGCCGCTGCCCGCGGGTGGCGCCAGACTGCCGCCAGCGCGAGCCGACGCTCATGACGATGCGCGCCGACCGCGATGTCGCCTGCCTCCATCCGTTGTTTGACTGACGATCACCGCATACGCCGAGATGTTATCGCCGTCGTCCTGAGCGCAGCGAAGGACCCTGCGGTGAGTCGTTCAAAGAATGGCGGTGCTGATGATCACCATCGCCGGCTGTGTTTGAACCAACACCGCAAGGTCCTTCGCTGCGCTCAGGACGACGAGAGAAGCCGACTAACCGCCGATCAGCTTCTTGTCGATCATGCAGTGGATGCCCTTGTTGCCGTCGACCGTCTGCGTGACGTGCAGGTCGGCCGCCAGGCTGCACAGCATGTAGGCGTCCTCGGCCGAGATCCCGGTCTTGCCGCGGATCAGGCGGATCATGTCGCGCAGCGCCTCCTTGGCGGCGTCGTCGAGATCGACGTCGAAGCCATGCGTGATCCAGTGGGTCGGCGTCTCGCCGCGGGGATTGTTCAGCTTCATGTCCTTGCGCACGGTGAAGCGGAAGGTGCCGGTGAGGCAGGTTTCCAGCGCCGTCAGGTTGACCTCGCCGTCGCCCTGCACGCCATGGCCATCGCCGGTCGAAAACAATGCGCCGGGCGCGAACACCGGCAGGTAGATCGTGCTGCCGATACCCAGCTCCTTGTTGTCGATGTTGCCGCCGAAGGCGCGCGGCTCGACCGAGCTGCACTGGCCCCACTCCGGCGGCGGCGCCACGCCCATGATGCCGAAGAACGGCCTGAGCGGGATCTCGGTGCCCCACGGCATGGTGCAGACATTGCGATTGGCCGAGATCGGGATGTGGGTGAGGCGATAGGACGGGAAGTCCTCGGGCAAGGTCCCCATCAGCGGTCGCTGCACGTTCCAGCCCCAGTCGGTGCGGAACTTGATGTCGATCACATCGACCTGCAGCGCATCGCCGCGCTCGGCGCCCTCGACATAGACCGGGCCGGTGAGGATGTGCCGGCCGATATGGGGCCGGCACTTGGCATGAACGTCGCGGTGCTCGGGCAGCACGGTAAACGGCGGCGCCGGCAGGATTTCGGCGGCACCCGAGACGCATTCGATGGTGACGATCTCGCCGGATTTCACCGTCACCGCGGGCTTGAGGTTGGCGTCGAAATAGCCCCAGTGCACGGTCTCAGGGGTCGTTTTCAGCAGAACGGTCATGGACAAAGCCTTCCGCGGTGGAAAATCGCGGGCGCAATCCAAGCACGAACCGAAGCGGCGTGATATAGGCGTGCGATGAATTACCGTCACGGATTTCATGCCGGCAATTTCGCCGACGTGCTCAAGCACGTCGTCTGGCTGGAGTTGCTGCGGCTGATGACGGCCAAGGACAAGGGCCTGTTGGTGCTCGATACGCACGCCGGCATCGGCGGCTATGATCTCGGTGGCGAGCAGGCGGGGCGGACGGGCGAATGGCGCGATGGAATCGGCCGCCTGGCCGATGCGCCGGCGCCGCCGCCGATCGTGAAGCGCTATATCGATGCCGTGCGCGCCTACGACCGCAAGTTCGGCCGATCCACCGGGGCACCGGGCCACTATCCCGGCTCGCCGCGCATCACCAGGCCGTCGTTGCGGGCCGGCGATCGCTGCGTGTTGTGCGAAGCCCATGCCGCCCAGGCCGCGCTGCTGAAGCGGGAGTTCGCCGGCGACAAGGCGATCGAGCTGCGCGCCGCCGACGGCTACGCCGCGCTCAAGGCCCTGTTGCCGCCGCCGGAGCGCCGCGGGCTGGTGCTGATCGATCCGCCGTTCGAGAAGACCGACGAGTTCGTGCGCGTGGCGCGCGCACTGGCACAGGCCTTGAAGCGCTTCGCCACCGGCGTCTATGCGCTGTGGTATCCGCTCAAGGAGGAGGCGGCGGTGATCGCGCTGCGCGCTGCCGTTGCCGATATGGCGCCGCGCGCCGTCGATATCGAGCTCGCCGTGGCATGGCCGCTGCCGGCCGAGGGCCTGCACGCCTGCGGGATGATCGTCATCAACCCGCCCTGGACCTTCGACACGGCGCTGAGGCCGGCGCTGCCGTGGCTGGCGCGGACCCTGGGCCACGGACCCGGCGCCCACGGCGTGCTGCGCTGGCTGGCGGGAGCACCGTGAGCGCGTGCCGCCGCTGTCGTCCTTAGCGAAGCGAAGGACCCTGCGGTGGGGCGTTCAAAGAAATGGCAGCGCTGGCGATCACCGGTGCCGGCCGCGTTTGATGTCGACACCGCAGGGTCCTTCGCTTCGCTCAGGACGACGAGCGGGCTCATTCGGCCTCGACCCACGATGAACCGGGTTTGACGGCACTGGTGAATCCTGCTCATCTAAAGTCATGGCTCAACATGCGCCCCTGTCTTTGCTGCGGGCGTTCGAGGCTGCCGGACGTAGCGCATCGTTCCGGGCGGCGGCGGCCGAGCTGCACCTGACGCCCAGCGCCGTCAGCCATGCCATTCGCAAGCTCGAGCACAGCCTGGGCGCGACGCTGTTCCAGCGCAACGGGCGCGCCGTGCAACTCAGCCCCGAGGGCGAGACGCTGATGCGCCATATCGGCCGCGCCTTCGACGAGCTGCGCCGCGGCATGGAGATGGTCTCGACGCGCAGCCCCCGGCTGCTGCGCCTGCATTCGGCGCCCAGCTTCGCGGCGCAGTGGCTGACACCACGGCTGTCGCGGTTCCTGGCGGCGCATCCCGGCCTCGACATCCGCCTGTCGGCGGGCACGGACTACACGCGTTTCCTCACCGATGAATTTGATGCCGACATCATCTATGGGCCGCCGCGGCAGGAAGGCCTTGTGGTGCTGCCGCTGGGCGAGGAGACGGTGACGCCGCTGTGCACGCCGCGGCTTGCCCGCTCGATTCGCAAGCCGGCCGATCTGCTGCGCCATGTGCTGATCGAAAGCGACAACAAGCAGGTGCGCTGGCCGGCCTGGTTCGCCGCCAACGGGCTTGCCGCGCCGTTGCCGCACGGCACCCGGTTTGATCGCAGCTTTCTGGCCATCACGGCCGCCGCCGACGGGCTGGGGGTGGCACTGGAATCGACGCGCCTGGCCGAGCGTGAGCTGAAGGCCAAGCGCCTGCTGGCGCCGCTGGGCGGCCGCGCCGGCGACATGCGCGATGTCGGGCACTACCTGGTGTTTCCGCCCATCGCGCGCCAGCGCCAGCCGCTGCGCCTGTTCGTGGCATGGCTCGGCAGCGAGCTGGGCCTGCGCTTCCAGCCGCTGGATTGACCTCAACCGTCATCCCGAGCGCAGCGAGGGATGACGTCGGGGCAGGGAAAGGGTCGTACGCCCGACATCGGCGTTCGGATGCACGGCGGGCTTCACGCCACGATCACTTTTCTCCCGCGCGCTCGTGATGGGCACCGCTCATCCCGTGGCCGCAGCGCCGCGTAGAGGGGAGCAGAGGTCGCATGGACCGGCCTCGCATGCCTCAACGCAAGGGAGATCCATTCCATGTCGTCCACTATCGATACCGGTCGCCGTTCGCTGCTGCGGGCTTCGGGCACGGCCTTCCTGTCCGCGACCGCCGTGGCGCTGCTGGCCGGTTGCGAGCGCATGGCGGCGCAAGCGCAGGCCCAGGGCGGCCCGGCGGCCGGCGATGTCCAGATCCTGAACGTCGCGCTGGGCCTGGAGCACGAGGCGATCAGCGCCTATTCGATCGCGGCCGGCAGCGGCCTGGTCAGCAAGGCGGTCCTGCCGGTGGCGGTGCAGTTCCAGGGCCATCACAAGGAACATCGCGACGCGCTCATCGCCACCATCCGCAAGATGGGCGGCACCCCGGTCGCGGCCAAGCCCGACGCCGAGGTCGCCAAGGCGCTCAATGCCGGCACGCTGAAGAACCAGACCGACGTGCTGCGTCTGGCGCAACGCCTGGAGCGGGGCGCGGCGAACGCCTATCTCGGCGTGATCCCCTCGTTCGGCGATCGCACCCTGGCGCAGATCTCGGGCCGGCTGGCGGCCGACGAAACCATGCACTGGGTAGCCCTGAGCCAGGCGCTGGGCGACACCTTGCCGCCTAAGGCCCTGAGCTTCGGCGCCTGAACCCTGGGAGCGCGGGCCTCCGGCCCGCATCAGGCGAAAGCTCCGCTTTCGCCTGACATGAGCGGGCGAGACGCCCGCGCTCCTGGGAGGAGACGACACCACCATGGATACGCTGCTCGCCTGCGCCGTCATTGCGGCCCAGGTCTGTATCGGCCCGCAGGTTGCCGCCATCGATCCCGATCGCGGCAAGGATCTGTGGGAGGCCAAGTGCATCGGCTGCCATTCGCTTGACGCCAACCGGGTGGGCCCGCTGCATCGCGGCGTCTTTGGCCGCAAGGCCGGCACGGCGCCGGGGTTCAGCTACTCGACAGCGGTCAAGAACGCCGGCTTCGTCTGGGACGAAGCGAAGCTTGATCAGTGGCTGTCCGGTCCGGCGAAGTTCCTGCCGGGCAGCCGCATGGGGTTCTCGGTTGCCGATCCCGCCGACCGCGCCGACATCATCGCCTTCCTCAGGAGCGTGTCGGTGCGCTGATGCGCCAGCCGTCATCCCGAGCGCAGCGAGGGATCTCCTGCG
>DATEIF010000101.1:0-4826 GCA_035279205.1 Vineibacter sp. | reverse complement strand
TCCAGCGGCGCCATCGAGATGGCGTGGCTGGCCTGGGCCTGGCGCGCAACGCTGTAGGGTGCTGCCGTCAGGCCGATGCCGGCGGCAACCAGCGCGGCCATGACATCGGCATTGTCGTGCTCGCAGCGTATGTCGGCCGTGGCGCCGCTGCGCGCGATGGCCTCGTCGAGCCGCGCCCGCACGACGTTCGGCCGCTGGCTGATGACCAGGGGCGAGCGCGCCAGTTCGGCGATCGACACCGGCTTCGACATCCGCAGCCGGCGTGCCGCCGGTGCAACGGCCACGATGCGCTCGGTCACCAGGGGCACGTACTGCAGGCTGCTCGCTGTGGCCAGCGCCGAGACCACGGCGATATCGGCACGGCCATCGTCGACGGCATCGTGCAGGCTGGCGCTGATACCGCTCATCAGACGCACCGTCGCCCGATCGTAGCGCTGCAGGTAGTCCGTCAATACCGGTGCCGTGACCAGCGACCACAGCGATGGCTGCATGCCGAAGACGGTCAACCCCAGCGGCTCGCCTTCGTCTGCCGCGATGTCGTCCTGCAGCAGTCGCAGTTCGCGCAGCAGCCGCTCGGCGCGCCGGTGAAGCGCGCCGCCGATGTCCGTGAGCGTCACGCCGTTGGCGTGGCGCACGAAGAGCGGTTTGCCGATCTCGTCCTCCAGCCGCGCCACGGCGCGGCTCAATGCCGGCTGGGCGATGCGGATACGCTCGGCCGCGCCGCTGAACGTGCCGGTGTCGGCGACAGCCACGAAATAGCGCAGCTGGCGGAAATCCATGGCCCCTTCCTCCCATGCCCGGTCAGATCATGCCGATCCGGTATCGCATCGATAATAACAATATCTTTGTGCGATAGGGAGGCTGGCCGCATTACCGGACGACGAATGCGGGGAGGCGCAATGGCCGAGATCAAGAGAGTGCCGGTGCTGATCGTCGGCGGTGGGCCGGTCGGTCTGGCGATGACGATGGCGCTCGGTCGCTTCGGCGTGCCGTCGCTTGCCGTCGAACGCAACCCGACGACCACGGATCATCCCAAATCGCGCGGGTGCTGGATACGGACCATGGAGATTTTCCGGCAATGGGGCGTCGAGGGCGCGATCCGCGCGCGCGGCCTGCCGGATCGCACCGATGTCTGGGCCATGATGGAGCGCGTCACGGGACGCGAATACGGCCGCACCCGGCCCGAACCGCGTGGCGAAGAGACGCCGGCCTGGAAGAGCCTGGTCGCCCAGGACGTCGTGGAGGAGGAACTGCTGCGCGCCGTGCGGGCCGGCACGACCGGCGCGGTGCGCTATGCGAGTGAGGTGGTCGATTTCGAGGATGTCGGCACGCACGTGCGGGCCCGTATCCGCGACCTGCGGACCGATATCGTCGAGACCTGGGAAGCCGATTGGCTGATCGGCGCCGATGGTGCGGGCAGCGGCACGCGCCGCGCGGCCGGCATCGACATGGTGGGGCCGTCCTGTCTTGCCGTGATGCTGAACGACTATATCCGCGCCGATCTGTCCAGCCTGCCGGTCGCCAAGGAAGCGGCGATCATCCGCGTGATCCCGCGGGAGCCCAGCGTTCCGGCGATCACGCTGCTCAACACCAACGGCACGGATCGGTGGCTGATGGTCATGCGTATCGGGACCGACCGTGACGAGCGTGAGCGGCCGCTGCGTGATGGCGAGGTCGGTGACTTCCTGCGCCCCTATGTCGGCCTCGACGATCTCAAGGTGGAACGCATCAGCACGTCGGTCTGGCGAATGAGCAAGCAGGTGGCGGCCTGCTTTCGCAAGGGCAGGGTGCTGCTGGTCGGCGATGCTGCGCATCGCTTTCCGCCGACCGGCGGGTTCGGGCTGAATTCGGGCGTGCAGGACGCCCACAACCTGGCCTGGAAATTGGCCTATGTGCTGGGTGGGCGGGCGTCCGAGAGGCTGCTCGACACCTACGACCAGGAACGCCGGCCGGTGGCGCAGTCCAACGCCGACTGGAGCCATGGCAACTCGCTGCGCCTGCCCCATGTCGAGGCGGCGTGTCGGTCCGGCAATCGCGAGCGCATCGATTTCTGGCTCGACGATCTCGACAACCATCTGCACAGCATCGGCCAGTCGCTGGGCTTCCTGTACGAGCAGGGTGCCGTGATCCCCGACGGCTCGACCCGCCCGCCGACCTACTCGCGCTACTACACGCCGACGGATCGGCCGGGCAGCCGTTTTCCTCATTTCTGGCTCGATGACACGCAGACGATGTCGAGCCTGGACTGGTTCGAACGCGATTTCGTCCTGGTGGCAGGCGAGGCGGGTGACGACTGGCTGGAGGCCGGTCGCGCCGTATCGGCACGCATGGGGATGTCGATCGGTCTGCAGCGCCTGCCGCCGGAGGGCGAGCGGGCCGGCTGCAAGATGGGCCGGCGGGGTGCCGCGCTGGTACGACCCGACGGGCACGTCGCCTGGCGGATGCCGTGGACGCCGCCGGATGCCAAAAGCGCGCTCGCCGACGCCGTCGGGACGCTGTTAGGAGCCCTAGATCACCAACAATGACAATGTGTTACGGGATTTTCTGTCGCAGTAAGCTTGAGGCGCCCGGCGCACCGGCCTAGATTGACACTTTCGCGACACCCCCTCCGGCGTGGCGCCTGTGGCGCGCGCCGACGCGAACGGAGCAACGTGTGATTCGCATCGGCTTCTGGGCCGGCAGCAAGTACAACCTGTCGCGCATGACCATGCGCGATCTGGTGCGTGCCTATTTCACCCACTACGCGGTGGTCGCCTATTTTGCGCTGGCTGGCGTCTGCCTGGCGCTGACCATCGCCTGGATGCCGGCATGGACCGCGGCCAATGTCGCGCGCGTGCTCGCCGCCGGCGTGGCCGCGATGATCGTCTATCCGCTGGTCTGGTACGTCCTGCACCGCTGGGTGCTGCACAGCCGTATCGCCTACCGTTCGCCGCTCACCGCCAAGGTGTGGAAGCGCACGCACTTCGACCACCACCAGGATCCGCACAATCTCGGCGTGCTGTTCGGCGCCCTCTATACGACGCTGCCCACCATCGCGATCGTGACCCTGCCGTTGGGCTGGCTGATCGGTGGACCGGCGGGCGCGGCCGCCTGTGTTGCCGGCGCGCTGCTGACGACGTGCTTCTACGAGTTCTGCCACAGCGCCCAGCATCTCAACTACCGGCCCCAGCGCAAATGGATGCAGGAGATCAAGCGCCTGCACCTGCTGCACCATTTCCACAACGAAAACGGCAACTACGGCATCACCAACTTCGTCGTCGACCGCGTCCTGCGCACCGGCTACGACGCAGCCCGCGAGCGGACCAAGAGCGCCACCGTGTTCAACCTCGGCTATGACGAGGCGATGGCGACCAAGTATCCGTGGGTTGCCGCGATGTCGACCGACGGCATCCGCGTCGGCGCCGACGGTCGCCGCTGGAAACCGCACACGCCGCA
Organism: Vineibacter sp.; assembly: GCA_035279205.1. Taxonomy (GTDB): domain Bacteria; phylum Pseudomonadota; class Alphaproteobacteria; order Reyranellales; family Reyranellaceae; genus Vineibacter. Next base: position 1,391 of record DATEIF010000101.1, on the reverse strand, counting down.
TGCCAGCGCCGACGCCATCGGCGCCGATCTGGGCTACGCCGACACGGCCAACGAACCACAGGCGCCGCGCAACAAGGCGGCGTAGGAGAGTCACCTCTCCCGCGCGTAGGAGAGGTGAAGAAGCCATGACCTCCGTTCTCGTCACACCCGTCGACACCAAGCGCGACCTGCAGGCGTTCATCGATCTGCCCAAGCGCCTCTACCGTGGCCATGCCGGCTATGTGCCGCACCTGGACATGGAACGGCGCGATACGTTCAACGCCCGCAAGAATCCCTACTTTCAGCATGCCCAGGCACGCTTCTGGCTGGCACGGCGGGCCGACCGCGTCGTCGGGCGCATCTCGGCCCAGGTCGACCAGGCCCACCTCGACCGCTACGCCGATGCCACCGGCCTGTTCGGCTGCATCGATGCGGAAGACGACCCTGCCATCTACGCCGCGCTGCTGAGCGCCGCCGAGGCGTGGCTGCGCGAGCAGGGCATGACGCGGATCCGGGGGCCGCTGTCGCTGTCGATCAACGAGGAGGTCGGCCTGCAGATCGAGGGCTTCGACAGTCGCCCGATGCTGCTGGTGCCGTATCACCCGCCCTATGCGGCGGCGCGGGTCGAAGCGCTGGGCTATGCCAAGGCCAAGGACGTCGTCTCGTACGACTACGACGTGCAGAATGCCGAGCCCACCATTGGCCGCAAGCTGATCGAGCGCGGCGGGCTCGCCGGCCGTGTCAAGGTGCGCACCGTCGACATGAAGCGCTTCGACGCCGAGGTGCGCACGCTGCTCGACATCTTCAACGACGCCTGGGCCGACAATTGGGGCTACGTGCCCTTTACCGAGGCCGAGATCGCCGTCGCCGCCAAGACGCTGAAGCCGGTGGTGATCCGTGATCTGGCGATTTTCGTCGATGTCGACGGCGAGACCGTGGCCTTCATCGTGGCGCTGGCCAACCTCAACGAGGCGCTGCGCGATCTGGGCGGCAAGCTGCTGCCGCTGGGCTGGGCCAAGCTCGCCTGGCGCCTGCTGGTCGACAAGCCCAAAAGCGCGCGCGTGCCCCTGATGGGTGTGCGCAAGAAATTCCGCAATCACCCGTTGCTGGGCGCCGGCCTTGCCATGATGGCCATCGACGCGCTGCGCGAGAACGGCAAGCGGATCGGCATGAAGACGGCCGAGCTGGGCTGGATCCTAGAAGACAACAAGCCCACCAACAACATCATCCGCTCGGTCGGCGGCAAGATCTACAAGAAGCACCGCGTCTACGAAAAGGCGCTGCTGTGACCATCCTCCCCAGCTTTGCTGGGGAGGTGCCCCGATTCGACGTTTCGACGCGTCGCGTCGAAAACGTCGGTGGGCGGAGGGGAGCCGTGGTGATCTTGGTAACTGAGACCACGTCGGGTCCCC
>DATEIF010000100.1:0-29588 GCA_035279205.1 Vineibacter sp. | reverse complement strand
GGTCGGCGATGCGGTGTGCGCGCTGACGCCCGGCGGCGCCTATGCCGAATATTGCCGCGTGCCGGCGCCGCAATGCCTGCCGGTGCCGACCGGCTTCGACATGGTGCAGGCCGCGGCCCTGCCGGAGACTTACTTCACCGTCTGGCACAACCTCTTCGAGCGCGGGCGGCTCTCGGCCGGCGAGAGCGTGCTGATCCACGGCGGCGCCAGCGGCATCGGCACCACGGCCATCCTGCTGGCCAAGGCGCTGGGCGCCACGGTGCTCACGACCGTGCGCAATGCCGAGAAGGCAGCGGCGGTCACCAAGCTCGGTGCCGACTACGCCATCCTCTACAAGGACAACGACTGGGTCGCCGAGGCGAAGCGCCTCACCAATGGCGTCGGGGTCGACGTCGTGCTTGACATGGTGGCCGGCGACTATATCGCCAAGGACCTGCAGCTGCTGAAGCAGGAAGGCCGGCTGGTGATCATCGCGGTGCAGGGCGGCACCAGCGCCACCATCAATGCCGCCGTCGTCATGATGAACCGGCTCAGCATCACCGGCTCGACCATGCGGCCGCAGAGCATCGCCAACAAGGGCCGCATGGCGGCCGGCCTGCGCCAGAAGGTCTGGCCGCTGCTCGACAAGGGCGTCATCAAGCCGGTGATCTTCAAGACCTTCCCGATGGCCAACGCCGCCGCCGCCCATGCCGAGCTTGAGCGCGCCGACCATGTCGGCAAGATCATGCTGACGGTGTGACGCGATCTCCTCTCCCGCTGCGCGGGAGAGGAAGGGGCCCATCGCGCAGCGATGGGAAGGTGAGGGCCTAAGGACTCAGCGCCTCGTGTGTATCCCCTCACCCGATGAGCGCTACGCGCTCATCGACCTCTCCCGCATGCGGGAGAGGTGAAGATGCTTAAAGACCAAGCACCGCCTTGGCGATGATGTTGCGCTGGATCTCGTTGGAGCCGGCGTAGATCGTCGACGCGCGGTTGTTGAAATAGAGCGGCATGGCGGTGATGCCGTAGTCGGGCGTCACCGTCGGCTCGTTCCAGCCCAACGTGCGCGCTTCGGGCTCGAACGGTGTCGCATAGTACGCCAGCGCCTCGACGCCCAGGCCGTCGAGCTTCTGCAGGGTCTCCGAACCACGGATCTTCATCGCCGATGACACCGCGCCGGGATTCTTGCCGCGGCTGAGGTCGCTCAGCACCTGCAGCTCGATCATCTCCAGGGCCTGGATCTCGATCTCGGCCGCCGCCAGGCGCTCGGCGAAATCGCGCGTGTCTATCAGGCGCGCACTGCCGTTGGCACGTTCCTCGCGCGCGATCCGGCGTACATCCTCGAGCCGGGCATAGAGGTTGGGCGTGTAGGCTTCGCCGCCGCGCTCGAACTCCAGCAGGTATTTCGCCACCGTCCAGCCGGCATTCTCGGGGCCGAGCCGGTTGGCCTTGGGCACCCGCACGTTGTCGAAGAACACCTGGTTGACCTCGTGGTCGCCGGCCAGCGTGATGATCGGCTGCACGGTGAGCCCCGGCGTCTTGATGTCGTCGATCAGCAGGAACGTGATGCCTTCCTGCGGCTTGCCGTCGCTCGACGTACGGACCAGGCAGAACATGCGGTTCGCGTGCTGCGCGAAGGTGGTCCAGATCTTGGTGCCGTTGATCACATAATCGTCACCGTCGGACTCGGCGCGCGTCTTCAGCGACGCGAGGTCGGAGCCCGAGCCCGGCTCGGAGTAACCCTGGCAGAAAACGATGTCGCCGGAGACGATGCCCGGCAGGTACTTGGCCTTCTGCTCCGGCGTGCCGAACTTCATGACGACCGGGCCGACCATGCGCACGCCCATGTTGAAGACGCGCGGCGCGTCGACGGCCGTGCACTCGCGCGCGAATATGTAGCGCTGCGTCGCGGTCCAGCCCGGCCCGCCATGTTCCTTCGGCCACGTCGTTGCCGACCAGCCGCGCTTCGCCAGAATGCGATGCCAGCGGAACCCAGCCTCGACCTCGGCGAACGCGCCGCCCGTGCGGGCGCCCGCCTGTCGTAAGTCAGGCGTCAGGTTGTCACGCAGGAAAGCCCGCACCTCATCCTGAAAGGCGCGATCCTCGGGGCCAAGCGACAGGTCCATGGCGTTTCCTTCCCTTTTCGATCGTCCAGCGCAGCATATGAACCATGGTTCATACCTGTCGAGCGCCTCACGCGCTGGACAGCCCAGTGCGAAAGGCTATGCTTCCGCCTGTCGATGCGACATGTGGAGGCCGGCTCATGGTCATCAGTCGCGTACGCTTCAACCACTGCGGATGGCGTCAGGCATTCTTCTCGGGCGCCGCCCTGCTGGGCCTGTGGTTCGGCTCCGCGGTGGCGCAGGACGCCAAGGAAGTCGACCTCGCCTTGGCGCTGGCGGTCGACGTCTCCGGCAGCATCGATCCCGACGAGGCCGAGTTGCAGCGCCAGGGCTACGTTCGCGCCTTCACCGATCCACAGATCAAGAAGGCGATTCTCGGCGGCTATAGCGGCCGCATCGCCGTGGCCTATTTCGAATGGTCCGACGCATGGCGCCAGCAGCTGCTGATCGACTGGACCCTGCTCGACAGCGACGCCGCCATCGAAGCCTTCGCCAAGCGCCTGGCCGAGGTGCCGATCACGGTGCTGACCCGAACCTCGATCAGCGGTGCGATCCGCTATGCCCTTCCGTTGTTCGAACGCAATCCGTATGCGGCCGAGCGCAAGGTGCTGGACATCTCGGGCGACGGCGCTAACAACGACGGCGAGCTGATCACCATCGCGCGCGACGAGGCGCTGGCGCGGCGCATCACCATCAACGGCCTGCCCATCATGAACGGCCGTCCCAACAAGTACGGCTTCCCGCCCGATCCTGATCTGGATCGGTATTACGAAGGCTGTGTCATCGGCGGGCCACGCTCCTTCATCGTCGTCGCCAAGAGTTTCGACGAGTTCCACGAGGCAGTGCGCAAGAAACTGCTGCAGGAGATCGCCAACATCACGCCCGACGGTAAGGTGCGGGCCAGCGACGTGCCGCAGCGCCGGACGGGCGCCACCGGCGAGCGGCAGATGGCCCAGGCCATGGAAGGCTCGATGCCGGCGCCCGGCAAACGTCCCTACGAGCTGGGCTGCGACATCGGCGAACGCCGCTCGCGCGAATTCTGGCAACGGCGATTCCAGCAGTAGCATCGGCGACCCGTCATCCCGAGCGCAGCGAGGGATCTCCTGGAAAAGGAGTCTCCGGTCGCGGGAGATCCCTCGCTGGCGCTCGGGATGACGGAGATCACTTCGGCCGCGGTCGCACGCGGGCCGTGGGTTCCGCGACCAGGGGATCGTCCGGCCAATAGTGCCGCGGGTAGCGGCCTTTCAGCTCGGCCTTCACGGCGCGATAGCCGCTGGCCCAGAAACTGGCGAGATCGCGCGTCACCTGAACCGGCCGCCGCGCCGGCGACAGCAGGTGGATCAAAAGCGGCACCCGACCGGCGGCGATGCGCGGGGTGGCCGCCAACCCGAACATCTCCTGCAGGCGCACCGCCAGCACCGGCTCTTCGGGATTGCTGTAGTCAATCGCCACGCGCGAGCCGCTGGGCACGGCGATGTGCGTCGGCGCCAGTGCGTCGAGCTGCTGTTGCTGCGACCAGTCAAGCAAGCCGCGCAGCGCAGCGCCGAGATCGACGCGATCCAGGTGCGCGCGACGCGAGACGCCATCCAGGTAGGGCCCCAGCCACGCCGGCAGTGCTTCCAGCAAGGCCGTTGCCGAGACATCCGGCCAGGTCTCGCCCAGGTGCCGGCGCGCGAACTGGACACGCTGTTGCCAGGCCCGCAAGCCGTCGCTCCACGGCAGGCTGTCGATTCCCAGAGCACGGATACCATCCAGCATCGCGTTGCGCACCGCTTCGGGATCGGGATCCGGCAGCGCCTGGTCCTGCAGCACCAGTGCGCCCAGTCGCCGCTCGCGGCGCGCGACCACGGCCTGCTCACGCCCGTCCCAGCGCAGCACGTCGCGTGCCGCCAGCCGATGGGCGAACAGATCCTCGATGTCGGCCAGCGTCAGCGGTGCGGCCAGGAAGATGCGGGCATCCTGCGCGCCGCCATCCAGATCGGCGACGGCAAGCCATTCCTCGGCCGCCAGCGGATCGCCCTCAGGCAGTGTCGCCCCGCGCCCGCCGCTCAGCACATAGCGCGCACCACCACCGGCGCGCCGGCGCGCGATGCGGTCGGGATAGGCCATGGCGATCAGCCGCCCGGTACCCCGGCTGTCGGGCATGCCCGTATCACGCACCCCCAGGCGACGCCGCAGATCGCGCGCGCCTTGGCGCACGGCAGCCAGCGTACCCCGATCGATCGTCGCGCCTGCGGCGGGCCGTTCCTCGTTGAGACTGATATCGACGCGATGACGCAGGTCGGGATCGCGCTGGCCGGGCGGGAAGCGCAGCAGGTCGCGCTCGCTGATCAGCGCCGCGACCAGGCATGCCAATACAGCGAGCCCCTCTTCCTGGCCGCGCAGCAGCATGTGCGCCAGGCGCGGATGTTGTCCCAGCGTGGTCATCGCGCGGCCGTGCGCCGTGATGGCGCCGTTGTCGTCGAGCGCGCCGAGATCCCGTAGCAGGTCGCGCGCGGTGGCCAGCGCCGCTGCCGGTGGTGGCGTCAGCCAGGGCAGGTCCGCGACATCGCGCGCGCCCCATGCTGCCAGTTCCAACGCCAGGGGCGCCAGATCGGCCTCAAGGATTTCGGGCACTCCGAACGGCCGCAGGCCCCGTTGCGTCGCCTCGCTCCACAAGCGGTAGCAGACGCCCGGCGCCAGTCGGCCAGCGCGGCCGCGCCGCTGATTGGCGGACGCCTGCGTCACGCGCACGGTTTCCAGCCGCTCCATGCCGGTGCGCGGCGAGAAGCGCGGCACCCGCATCCAACCGGCATCGATCACGATGCGCACGCCGTCGATGGTGAGGCTGGTCTCGGCGATCGACGTGGCGAGCACCACCTTGCGCCGACCGGCGGGCGCCGGACGAATGGCGCGGTCCTGTTCCGCGGGCGTCAGATCACCGTAGAGCGGCACGAGATCGGCATCCGCCGGCAGGGTGTCACGCAAGCGCGCCTCGACACGGCGGATCTCGCCGACGCCGGGCAGGAATACCAGCGCGCTGCCGGCCTCTTCAGCCAGGGCCCGACGTACCACGGATACCGTCGCATCCTCGATGCGTGCCTCGGAGTCGCGTTCCAGGTAGCGCGTGTCGACCGGGAACATGCGGCCGGCGCTTTCGACGATCGGTGCATCGCCCAACACGCGCGCCACGGTGGCGCCATCGAGGGTGGCCGACATGGCGAGCACCCGCAGGTCATCGCGCAAGGCGAGCTGCGCCTCCCGCACCAGTGCCAACGACAGATCGGTCTCCAGGCCGCGCTCGTGCAATTCATCGAAGATGACACAACCGACACCGTCGAGCGTCGGGTCGGCCTGCAGGCGGCGCAGGAACAGACCATCGGTCACCACCTCGATCCGCGTGGCCGGGCCGACCCGGCTGTCCAGTCGCACGCGGTAGCCGACCGTGTCACCGACCGCCTCGCCCAATGTCTGCGCCATGCGCCGGGCCGCGGCGCGGGCTGCGATACGCCGCGGCTCCTGCATGATGATCTTGCGGCCGGCCAGCCACGGCGCATCGAGCAAGGCCAGCGGCACGCGCGTGGTCTTGCCGGCTCCGGGTGGCGCCAACAGCACGGCCTCCGTGCGCGCGCTCAATGCCTGCATCAGCGCCGGCAGCGCGTCCTCGATCGGCAGGTTCTCCATAGGCCGGCCGGTGGGCGTCACTCGACGCGGGCGCCCGAGGCTTTCACCACCGGCGCCCAGCGCGCCAGGTCCTCGGCCATGAAGGCCGACAGCGCCTGCGGCGTCATGGGCTGCGCCGTCGCACCCTGGGCTTCGAACTGCGCCACGATCTCCGGCGTCGTGAGGATTTTCCGCGCCGCCTCGACAAGCCTGTCGATGATCACCTGCGGCGTTCCGGCGGGCGCAGCGAACGCCTGCCAGGAGTCGGCGGCATAGCCCGGCAGAGTCTCGGCGATGGTCGGGATATCGGGCGCTGCCTTGTTGCGCTGAGCCGAGGTGACACCCAACGCGCGCACCTTGCCGGCCTTGGCCTGCGGGAACACCGTCGGCATGTTGCCGAAGATCATGTGCACCACGCCGGCCAGGAGGTCCTGCAGGGCGGGGCCGCCACCCTTGTACGGCACATGCAGCAGCTTGATGCCGGCCATGGTGTTGAACAGCTCACCTGACAGATGCAGCGTGGTACCGGCGCCGGATGACGCGTAGGTGTATTTGCCAGGATCACGCTTGGCCAACTCGACCAACTCACGAACACTCTGTGCCGGCACCGACGGATGCAGCACCAGCAGGTTTGGCAGCGTGGCAATCATCGAGATCGGGGCAAAATCCTTGATCGGATCGAACGGCAGCCGGCTGTAGAGCGTCGGGTTGATGGCATGCGAGGCGACGTTGATCATGCCCAGCGTGTAGCCGTCGGGCACTGCCCGCGCGAGTTCGCCGACGCCGATGTTGCTGCCGGCGCCGCCCTTGTTGTCGACCACGAATTGCTGGCCCAGCAGGCGGCCGAGCTGCTCGGCCATCGCGCGGCCCAGGTAGTCGGTGGTGCCGCCGGCGGGAAACGGCACGATGAACCGGACCGGCCGGTTGGGATAGTTGGCTTGCGCGATGGCCGGTAGCGGCAGCGCCGCGGCCGCAGCCAGACCGGTAAAGGTGCGCCGGCGCATGGTGCCTCTCGGTTGTGTCGCTCGATGCTAGTCGAGCGCTCTCATCATTGCCAATACGCAGGGCCTTCGTCCAGGCGCTGGAGGCGCGTCGCTCCGCGACGCGTCATGACGCGCCACGGAGTGGCGCGCTCCCAGCGTTTGCAGACATATCGAGTCTCACTTCTTCCCCTTCTTGGTCGCCAGGTAGGCGATGATGCCGTGGAACGTGTTGACCTCCTGTTCGGTCGGCAGTGCCCGCTGCAGCATGGCGCGGATGTTACGCACCATGTCGGGGCGCTTCTCGGGCACGCGCAGGAAGCCGCTGTCGTCGAGTTCGCGCTCGAGATGGGCGAACAGATTGGCAAGCTCGGCCTTGGTTGCCGGCCGGGTCGTGTTGGTCACCAGGGTCTCGTCCGGCACGGCATCGGCCTGCGACCATTCGTAGGCAACCAGCAAGACGGCCTGGGCGATATTGAGTGACGAGAACCGGGGATTGAGCGGGATCGACAGCACCGTGTCGGCATAGACCAGGTCGTCGTTCTCCAGGCCCGTACGCTCGGGCCCGAACATCACGGCGCAACGCTCGCCGGCCGCTATCCACGCGTGCAGGTCGGCTGCCGCGCGCCGCGGGTTGACCACGCGCTGCGTCAGTTCGCGCGCCCGCGCCGTGGTCGCGATGACCCGCGTCCGGTCACCCACGGCGTTGGCCACCGTGTCGTAGACCTGCGCCTCCGCCAGCACCGAATCGGCACCGGAGGCGGCACGCTGCGCGGTCGGGTTGGGCCAGCCGTCACGCGGCGCCACCAGGCGCAGTTGGCCCAGCCCGCAATTGAGCATGGCGCGCGCCGCCATGCCGATGTTCTCGCCCAGCTGCGGGCGCACCAGCACGATCGCCGGTCCGCGCCGCTCGGGCACGTCGCTCTTGTTAGGCCGTCCCATGGTGCCGCCTTCTACACGCCGGCAACGGCCAGTGCCACATCCCTTCTCCCCACGCAGGCGGGGAGTAGGGACATCCCTACGACCGTGCCGGCAGGGGTGCCGGCTTGAGCAGGATCAGCAGCGGGATGGCGGCCAGCACGACGAACATCATCAGCTGGAAGTCATTGAGATAGGCGATCATCGCCGCCTGGCGCGTGAGCTCGCCGTCCCACAGAGCGAGCGTCGTGGCGCTCTGGCCGCCGCTGCCGATGACGGCGGCCCAGGCCGGGTTGAGCGCGGAAATCGAGGGTGCGAGCTCGGACCGCGCCACCTGCGTGTTCTGCGACAGGATCGCCACCAGCGCCGCAATGCCGATGCTGCCGCCGAGGTTGCGCGCCAGCGCGTTCAAGGAGGCGACATCCGTGCGCTGGCTGGGATGCAGGCTGGCGAACATGATGGTGCTGAGCGGCGGCCAGACGAAGCCCAGGCCGAAGCCCTGCAGCGCCCCGCTCCACACCACAGCCCAGGCATCGATATCGAAGTTGAACTGCGTCATCTGCCAGATCGAGAACGCCGTGATGCCGAAGCCGAACGCGACCACCAGTCGCGCATCGAGCCGGCCGGCGATGCGGGCGAAGATCAGCATCGCGATCATCATGCCGATCCCGCGCGGCGCCAGCATGATGCCGACCGTGATCACCGGGTAGCCGCGCAGGTTCTGCAGGAACGGCGGCATCAACGCCGCCGTGGCGATCAGGATCAGGCCGGCCAGCCCGGCGAACAGCAGGCCGACCGATACGTTGCGGTCCTCGAACAGGCGCAGGTCGAGGAAGGGATGGTCCGTCGTCACGGCATGGATCAGGAACATCACCAGCGCCACGGCCGCGACCACGGCCTCGATCACGATCTCGGTCGAATGGAACCAGTCGCTGAGCTCGCCGCGATCGAGCATCAGCTGCGCCGAGCCGATGGCCAGCGCCAGCAGGGCAAACCCGGTGAGATCGAACGGGCGGCCCCGCCGCGGCCCGAGATCGTGGATCAAGGTCACGACTCCCAGCAGGCACAGCAGGCCGACCGGCAGGTTGATGTAGAACACCCAGCGCCAGGTGAACTCCTCGGTCAGCCAGCCACCCAGGGTCGGTCCCATGATCGGCCCGACCATGACGGCGACGCCCCAGATCGACATGACGAAGCCGTGCTCTTCCGGCGGATAGGAGTCGAGCAGGATGGCCTGCGACAACGGCACCAGGGTGGCGCCGAAGGCACCCTGCACGGCGCGGAAGATCACCATCTGCTCCAGGGTGGCGGCGGCGCCGCACAGCATCGAGGTGATGGTGAAGCCGATCACCGCGATGATCAGCAGGCGCCGGCGCCCCAGCCGGTCCGACAGCCAGCCCGCCAGCGGCGTCAGGATGGCCGACGACACGATATAGGAGGTCAGCACCCAGGAGATCTGATCCTGCGTCGCCAGCAGCGTGCCCTGCATGTGCGGCAGCGCCACGTTGGCGATCGTGGCGTCGATGACGTGCAGCAAGGTGGCCAGCATCATCGTGCCGGTGATCAGCACGCGATACCGGCGTGTCGTGGGCTGATGGAAGGGCACTGTCGTCATGACGACAACATTCCCTTCTCCCCGCGCAGGCGGGGAGAAGGTGGACGCCGCGTAGCGGCGGCCGGATGAGGGGCTTCGCGGCCGACTACACGTGAGGAGCAAAGAGGCAACATCGTCAGCAGTATCATTTGTATCAGCAGCCTGAAGCCCCTCATCCGGCGCTTCGCGCCACCTTCTCCCCGCCTGCGCGGGGAGAAGGGCTCACCGCGCCGACACGGTCGGGCCGCCCAGGCCCAGTGACCGGGCAATGGCCGTCGTCAGGTCGCCGAGCGAACGCACGTGTCCGGTATCGATCTCCACCAATGCGCTCATGCCGACCCGCAGCGGCGGATCGCCAGGCTCGCGGCGGACCTCGATGCGCACCGGGATGCGCTGCACCACCTTGACCCAGTTGCCCGACGCGTTTTGCGGCGGCAGCACGGCGAACTCGGCCCCGGTCGCCTGCGCGATGCTCACCACCGTGCCGTGCCAGGCGCGGTCGGGATAGGTATCGATGTGCACGGTCGCCGTCTGGCCCGGGCGCACGCGCGTCAGGTCGGTTTCCTTGAAATTGGCTTCGATCCAAAGGCCCTCGTCGGCGACGACGGTCATGACCGCCGTGCCCGGCGCCGCGTGCGTGCCCACCGTCGGCTTGCGCGCGGCGATGCCATCGATCGGCGCCTCGACACGCGTGCGCCGCAGGTTCAAGGCCGCCTCGTCACGCGCCGCCTGACTCTGCTTGACGCGCGGATGCTCGTCGGTGTGGATCTTGGGGTTGCCGGCCAGCGCCGCCTCCAGCCGCATCAGCTCTTCATTCAGCATCGCGATGCGCTGGCGGGCCAGATCGAGATCGCGCCGCGACTCGTCCAGCCGCTGGCTGGAGACGACCTTGCGCTGCGCCAGCTCGCTCTGGCGCTCGAAGTCGGCGACCGCGAACGTTTCCTGGCTCTTCGCCGCCTTGATCTCCTCACGCTTCTGGCGATAGCTGGCGCGCAGGCCCCGCACATCGGCGCGCACGGTCTCCAGCTCCGACTCCGCGCGTGCCAGCGCCAGTCGGAACGGCTCGTCCTGAATGCGAAACAGGAGCTCCCCGCGCGCGACGCGCTGGTTCTCCTGCACCATGACCTCGATGATGGCGCCAGCCACTTCGGGCGCGACCATGACCCGGTCACCCTTGATGTAGGCATTGTCGGTGCTGACGGTACGGCCGGCCGCCAACCAGAAGGCGATGCCGGCAACGGCGACCAGGACCGGAAGCGACCACATGAAGGCGCGGGCGATGACCCGGCGGCTCGGCCGCCGCCGCGGTAGCGGCTCGTCTATTTTCCCCGGAGTCGTTTCGACAGTGTCGCGCATCCCTTACCGTCTATGGCCGGATGCCGGCCATGCCATTGCGGCGATGACATCGCCTCCCTGTAAAAGTCCATTGTGCCTGATCCGGAGCCATGCGTCGCGACCTTTGACCCGCTCCGGCGGCATGGCTGCATTGGGCCAACCTGGGAGCGCGGGTGATTGCCGCACGCTCCCCGGAGGTCAGGTCGCCGGCGTCGCGCCGTCGCGGAACAGCTTGTAGGTGATGGCGTCGTAGAGTGCGTTGTACGAGGCGTCGATGATGTTGGGTGACACGCCGATCGTGGTCCATCGCAGCCCATGGCTGTCGGCGCTTTCGATCATGACGCGGGTCACCGCCGCGGTGCCACCGGCGGAGTCCAGGATGCGAACCTTGAAGTCGATCAGGCGCATGTCCGTGAGCTCGGCATAGTGCGGCAGCAGCGCCTTGCGCAGAGCGGAATCCAGTGCATTGACCGGACCGTTGCCCTCGCCCACTTCCATGACCCGGTGCTTGGCCACGTCGAGCTTCACGGTGGCCTCCGACAGCGTGATCAGCTCGCCCTTGGCATTCCAGCGCCGTTCGGCCAGCACGCGGAAGCTCTGCAGCTCGAAATAGTCCGGCACCGTGTGCAGCTCGCGCCGCGCCAGCAACTCGAACGACGCATCGGCGCCGTCATAGGCATAGCCGTTGGCCTCGCGCTCCTTCACGATCTCCAGCAGGCGCATCACTTCCGGACTCTTGGGATCGATATCGAGACCGATCTGGCGGAAGCGCGCCACGACATTGGACCGGCCGGCCTGGTCGGACACGACGATGATGCGTTCATTGCCCACCGATGCAGGATCGATGTGCTCGTAGGTGCGCGGGTCCTTCTCGACGGCACTGACGTGCAGGCCACCCTTGTGGGCGAAGGCGCGTGAGCCGACATAGGCAGCGCCACGGTTCGGCGGCAGGTTCAGCCGATCATCGAGCAGACGCGACAGGTGCGTGAGCTTCGCCAGGTTCTCGGCCGGAATGCCGGTGTCGAACCCCATCTTCAGCATCAGGTTCGGCACCAGCGCGATCATGTTGGCATTGCCACAGCGCTCGCCGACGCCGTTCAGCGTGCCCTGGATCTGGCGCGCGCCGGCGCGCACGGCGGCCAGCGAGTTAGCGACGGCGTTCTCCGTGTCGTTGTGACAGTGGATACCGATGGCGCTGCCCGGGATCTCGCGGCACACCTCGCCCACGATCCGCTCGACCTCATGCGGCAGGGTGCCGCCGTTGGTATCGCACAGCACCAGCCAGCGCGCGCCGGCACGATGCGCTTCGCGCACGCAGGTCATGGCGTAGTCGCGGTTGGCCTTGTAGCCGTCGAAAAAATGCTCGGCGTCGAACATCACCTCATCGACGCGCGTCTTGGCCACGGCGATCGAGTCGGCGATCATGTCGACATACTCGGTGCGCCCCAGCTCCAGGGCCACGTCGACATGGAAATCCCAGGTCTTGCCGACCATGCAGACGGTGCGCGCCTTGGTTGAAAGAATGGCATTGAGACCGGGGTCGTTGGCGGCACTGCGGCCGGCCCGCCGGGTCATGCCGAAGGCGACGAACCTCGCCTGGTTGAACGCCGGCGGGGCCGCGAAAAACCGGTCGTCGGTGGGATTGGCGCCCGGCCAGCCGCCCTCGATGTAGTCAATGCCGATGCGGTCCAGCTCGATCGCAATCGCCGTCTTGTCGGCGACGGAAAAATCGACGCCCTGGGTCTGGGCACCGTCTCGCAGCGTGGTATCGAACAGGTAGACACGATTGTCGGCAGGCATCAGAGGCTCCGGTCAAGAGCCGCTTCTTGCCGCCCGGCCCGCCGGCCGTCAACCGGTTAGGGCGCCGGCTCAGCCATGGCCGTCCGACTTCACCCGGGCGACGCGCGCATGCTCGCGATCATCGCCCGTGTGCGCCTCATAGCTGACCTTCGCCCCGGTCCGCAGCGCCTCGAATTCGCCTGGCGGCAAGCTGTTGCGGTCAAAGTGGATTTCATCGCCAGCCTCGGTGGTGATCAGGCCATAGCCGTCGTCGGGATAAAGCTCGGCCACGGTCCCTACGCCCTGCGGGTCGTGCGCCTTGACCTCGCCGCGCAGCAAGCGCGCCTGGTCCTGAAGCTGGCGGCGTGCCGTCCGGAAGGCTTCGGTGATGGCGACATGGGGATCGTGCATCACCCGGCGTTCCGACGGCAGGCGGCTCACCACGACGCTGCGCTGCCCCGGCATCTCGATATACACGCGGACGCTGAACATCCCACCGGCGCGGTCGGGCGCGCGGACAACGACGCGGCAGGATGTACCGCGACTGAAAAAACGTTCCAACCGACCGATTTCGCGCTGGATGCGCGCCTGCACAAAGTCTGAAGATTCCATGTTCTCGAAGACGATGGTGGGCGCCGTCTCCATCCCGTCCTCCTGTGCCCCAACGATTTCATCATTCCTAACGAGCTTGCGCGATCGACGTTCCAGTCCGCCATCAATCACACAAGGGCTTTCACAACTGCAGTCGCCATCCCGCGCTTGACCTTGACACTAATGTCAAGGTGCTAGGTCCATGATCATGAGGGACACCCCATGCAGATCAGTGACGTCTCGCGCCTCCTCGGCATCAGCCCGCGCGTCATCCGCCATTATGAGGTCGCTGGCCTCCTGCAACCAAGCCGTTTCGAGAACGGCTACCGCCGGTTCTCCAAGGCCGACGTCCAGCGGGTCGGATGGATCCGCGACTTGATCGGCGCCGGTTTCTCGACGCGCGAGATCGCGCGACTGACCGCCTGCCTCGAGGACGGTGCCGGCGATGGCAGCCATGCCTGCACCCTCGCGCTGCAGAGCAAGCTCACCCAGATCGATCATGCGCTGGTGCTGCTGACAACGCGACGCCGCGTGGTCGCCGAGCGCCTCGCCGCCCTGCGCACCACAACCGAGCGGGCGCCGACAACAGACCCGCGGCCGGCCCGCCGCGCACGGAGATCGCCATGAAAGTGCTCAACATCCTGGTCCGCCGCTATCTGCCGCTGGATGGCCTCGATGCCTCGGTTCGCTTCCACGAGCAGATCATCGGCCAGAAGGCACGGTTGCGCTTCCACTACCCGGAACACAGCCTGGAACTGGCGCAGGTCGGCTCGATCCTGTTCATCGCCGGCTCCGCCGAGAGTCTGGCGCCCTTCGTGAACACCCACGCGACCTTCATGGTCGAGGGTATCGCCGATTTTGCCCGCCACCTGCCCACGGTCGGGGCCGCGGTGATCGACGGACCCAAGGATGTCCCCACGGGCCAGAACATGCTCGTGCGCCATCCCGACGGTACGCTGATCGAGTATGTCGAGCACCGCGACAAGCATCCCGCCGACCGCATGTATCTGCCGGCGGGCGACATCGCGGCGTAGACCCTGCCGACGCAGCAAGCGTGCCCCAACCCTGTCTTGAATGAGCCGCACTTTCTCGCCATTGTCGGGGTGGAAATGGGCCATTCGCCCGCAGGAGACAGGTACATGGCGCTGGCCGCCGCGGTGCATCCGCCGCACATCGACGAAACCATTGCCGAGCTCAAGGCACTGTTTGGCGAACGCCTCAGCACGGCCGCCGCCGTGCGCGAGCAGCACGGCAAGGACATCAGCTTTCACGAGGCGCATTTGCCGGATGCGGTCGTGTTCGCCGAATCGACCGAGGAGGTGCAGAAGATCGTGCAGATCTGCGCCCGCCACCAGACGCCGATCATCGCCTTCGGCACCGGCACGTCGCTGGAGGGGCATATCTCGGCGCCGCAGGGCGGCATCTCTGTCGATGTCAGCCGCATGAACCAGGTGCTGCAGGTCAACGAGCCCGATCTCGACGTCGTCGTGCAGCCGGGCGTCACCCGCAAGCAGCTCAACGAATACATCCGCGCCACCGGCCTGTTCTTCCCGATTGACCCGGGCGCCGACGCCTCGATCGGCGGCATGACCAGCACGCGTGCTTCCGGCACCAACGCGGTGCGCTACGGCACCATGCGCGAGAACGTACTCGCCCTGCAGGTCGTGACGTCGGATGGCCGCATCATGCGGCTGGGCCGGCGCGCCCGCAAATCATCGGCGGGCTACGACCTGGTCAAGCTGTTCGTAGGCTCGGAAGGAACGCTCGGCATCATCACCGAGATCACCTTGCGGCTGTACGGCATCCCCGAGTCGATGGCGGCGGCGACCTGCGCCTTCGAGTCGCTCGAAGGGGCCGTCAACACCGTGATCCAGACCATCCAGTCAGGCGTGCCCATCGCGCGCATCGAGCTGCTGGACGACATCCAGGTCGACTCGGTCAATCGCTACTCCAAGATGAGCCTGCCGGTGAAGAACACGCTGTTCCTCGAGTTCCACGGGACCGCGGCCGGCGTGAAGGAGCAGGCCGAGATGGTGCAGGCCATCGCCAGCGACAACGGCGGCGGCAGCTTCGCCTTCACGACGCAGGCGGAAGAGCGCACCAAGATGTGGCAGGCACGCCATGATGCGGCGTGGGCCAACAAGGCGCTCAAGGCCGGCTGGGGCATGTGGGCGACGGATGTCTGCGTGCCGATCTCGCGGCTGGCCGAATGCATCCTGGCCACCAAGCAGGACATCGTGGCCCACGACCTCGTGGCGCCGATCGTGGGCCATGTCGGCGACGGCAACTTCCATCTCACGATCATGGTCGACCCGGATGACCCGACCTGCCTGCAGCGGGCCGAGGAGGTCAATGACCGCATGGTAGCGCGCGCACTCGCGCTGGGCGGCACCTGCACCGGCGAGCACGGCGTCGGGCTGGGCAAGATCAAGTATCTCTATGCCGAGCACGGCGAGGCCGTGGGCCTGATGCGCGCCGTCAAGCGCGCGCTCGACCCCGACAACATCATGAATCCCGGCAAGATCTTCGGGCCGATGAATTGAGGCGTGAACCTCTCCCCCCGGTGGGGAGAGGTCATTGAGAATCACGCCGCCCGCGACGGCAGCTTGTGCCGGGCGTAGAGGAACTCCATCACCGCGGCACGGCAGCGCGTGTATTCGGCGTCGGTTGCCAGCTCGAGGCGCCGCCGCGGGCGCGGCAGGCCGACCGCGAGCACATCGCCGATGGTGGCCGACGGGCCGTTGGTCATCATCACGATGCGATCCGACAGCAGAACGGCTTCATCGACGTCGTGGGTGATCATCATCACCGTGTTGCCGAGCTTGGCGTGGATATCCATCACCGAGTCCTGCAAGTGGGCGCGGGTCAGCGCGTCGAGCGCGCCGAACGGCTCGTCCATCAGCAGGACCTTGGGCTGCATCGCCAGCGCCCGGGCGATGCCGACGCGCTGCTTCATGCCGCCGGAGATCTCGTGCGGCCGCTTGTCCTTGTGCTGCGCCATCTGCACCAGGTCGAGCTTGTGCATGACCCAGTCGTGCCGCTCTGATGCCGACTTGGACCTGCCGAACACCTTGTCGACGGCGATGCGCACGTTGCCGTAGACGGTCAGCCACGGCAACAGCGAGTGGTTCTGGAACACGATAGCGCGATCCGGTCCCGGCGCATCGACCACCTGGCCTTCGAGGAAGACCTCGCCGGTGGTCGACTTCAGCAGGCCGCCGACGATGTTCAGCAACGTCGACTTGCCGCAACCGGAATGGCCGATGATCGAGACGTATTCGCCCTCGTCGATCTTCAGATCGACGTCGCGCAGCACCTCGGTGGCGAGCGTGCCGCGCCGGAAGCTCATGCCGACCTGCTCGAAGGTGAGATAGGCCTTGGCGCCCATGACCGTGCCTCCCGCGCTCACGAAACCGACGTGCCGTGCGACACGACGTGGCCCAGCGCCGCGATCAGGCGGTCGAGCAGGAAGCCGACCAGGCCGATATAGACCAGCGCCACGATGATGTCGCTGATGCGCGAGCTGTTCCACGCATCCCAGATGAAGAAGCCGATGCCGACACCGCCGATCAGCATCTCGGCGGCGACGATCGCCAGCCACGACAGGCCGACACCGATGCGCAGGCCGGTGAAGATGTAGGGCACCGTGGCCGGCAAGGTGATCTTCCAGAAGAACTCGTACCAGCTGAGCCGGATGACGGCGGCGACGTTGCGATAGTCCTGCGGGATGTTGCGCACGCCGACCGAGGTGTTGATGATCACCGGCCAGATCGAGGTGATGAAGATCACGAAGATCGCCGAGGGCTGCGCGTCGCGGAAGCCGGCCAGCGACAGCGGCAGCCAGGCCAGCGGCGGGATCGTGCGCAACACCTGGAAGATCGGATCGAGCCCACGCATCGCCCAGGTGCTCTGGCCGATCAGGACGCCCAGCGCGATGCCCACGATGGCGGCCAGCGTGAAGCCGATGGCGACGCGGCTGAGGCTTTTGGCAATGTGCCAGAACGCGCCCTTGTCGATGCCGCCGTTGTCGTAGAACGGATCGATGATGAAATCCCAGGTGTCCTTGACCACCTTGCTGGGCGGCGGCAGCCGGGCGCCAGCCTGCGAGCACAGCATCTCCCAAACCAGCAGCACCAGTGCCAACACGATCACCGGCGGAACGATGCGGCTGGACAGGTCGCGGAGCATCGGGCCATAGCGCTCGGCCAGCGACGGCTTCTTGATCGGCAGGGCTACGATCTCGGCCGCCGACGCCGGCGTGTCCGGTTCGGTCGCCGCCGGCTTCAGGGCTTGTGCGACTGAGGGCATTGTCTGCTCCTGGGAAAGTTGCGTCGGCTCAGGCGATCTTCTTGATCGTCAGGCTCGCCAGATAGGCCTTGGGATCGTCGGGGTCGAAGACCTTGCCGTCGAAGAAGGTCTCCTTGCCGCGCGAGGTGCTGGCCGGGATGTCGGCCGCGGCCACGCCGAGCTTCTTCGCTGCCGCGCGCCACAGGTCCTCGCGGTTCACCTTGGCGATGATCCCCTTGGCATCGAGGTCAGGCGGCAGGATGCCCCAACGCTGGTTCTCCGTGAGGAACCACAGCTCATGGCTCTGGAACGGATAGGACGCGTGGTCGCGCCAGAACTTCATCAGCTGATCGGTGCCCGTGACCTTGCGGCCATCGCCGTAGTTGATGTCACCCTTGATGCGACCGAAGATGTCGGCCACCGGCACATTGAACCACTGGCGCTTGCTCAGGATCTGGCACATCTCCTCCTTGTTCTCGAGCTTGTCGCACCATTGCTGGGCTTCCATCACTGCCATCAGCAGGGCTTCGGCCGCCTTGGGATTCTTCTCGACCCAGTCGGCCCGCACAGCGAGGCTCTTCTCGGGATGCTTGTTCCAGATCTCGCCGGTGACGCAGGCGGTGTAGCCGATGTCCTGGTTGACGAGCTGCTCGTTCCACGGCTCGCCGACGCAGAAGGCGTCCATGTTGCCGACCTTCATGTTGGCCACCATCTGCGGCGGCGGCACGACGATGGTGGATACGTCCTTGTCAGGATCGATGCCGCCGGCGGCGAGCCAATAGCGGATCCACATGTCATGGGTGCCGCCGCGGAAGGTCATGGCGCACTTCACATCCTTGCCCGCCGCCTTCTTCTTGGCGAACGCCTCCTTGAGGGCCGTGGCGTCGAGCTTGGCGCCGGTGGGCAGGAATTCCTTGGCGACGGAGATCGCCTGACTGTCGTAGTTCAGCCGCGCCAGCATCGCCATCGGCAGCGGCTTGTTCTCGGTCGTCACGACGCCCAGCGAGATCAGGTACGGCATCGGGGTCAGGATGTGGGCGCCGTCGATGCCGCCGGCCGCCGAGCCCAGCACGATGTTGTCGCGCGTCGTGCCCCACGACGCCTGCTTGTTCACGCTGGCATCGGTGAGACCATATTTGTCGAAGAACTTCTTCTCCTTGGCGATCATCAGCGGCGCGGAGTCGGTGAGCGCGATGAAGCCCAGCGTCACCTTGTTGGTCTCCGGCCCCGCGGCCTGCGCGAAGGCGCCGGCGGGAAAGCCGGCGCGAATGGCCGCGACCAAAGCCGCCGTAGCCGTCGCACCCTTCAGCAGGTCGCGGCGCGCAATCCCGGCGCTGCGCGTACGCACGTTCGTTCTTTTGCTCATGACGATGCGGCCTCCCGAGCCGATGCAGGATTGATTTTCTTGCCGATCGTGAAGCCGGCCAGATAGGCGTCGGACCGGGCCGGATCGAAGACGCGGCCATCACAAAACCGATCGGCACCCAGCGTGATGGCGTCGCCGTCGGCGGCCGTCGCCGACCACGGCTCGGCGTGCTCGCCATCCCGTTTGAAATCGGCGGCCGGTACCCGCAGGCCGAGATCGGCGGCAGCGAGACGATAGATGGTCGAGTCGTACACGGCAGCGGCTGCAGTCGGCGCGGCGCCAACACCGACCTGTCCCCAACGCCGCATCTGCGACAGTGTCCATACGCCACGCGAAGCCCACGGAAATGTCGCGGCATAGCGATGGAAAAGCAGCCCGCCTTCACTCTGGTCGCCCACGGCGCGTAGCGCCCGGTTCACCACGGCCTCGGGCACGTGCAGGATCTCCGGCCGCGCCATCCAGTAGGCAGCCTCGGCGCGGTTGCCGGGGTGGTCCAGCCACTCGCCGGCGCGCAGCATGGCCCGCACAAGTGCACGCAGCGTGGCCGGACGGCGCGCCGCCCAGGCGGCTGTGACACCCAGCACCTTGTCCAGGGCATTGTTCCAGATGTCGTGGCCCAGCGCTGCGATGCGACCAACGCCATGTGCCTCGGCGAGCTCACTCCACGGCGCGCCAACGCAGTAGCCGTCGATCCGGCCGGCTGTGAGATAAGCGATCATCTGTGGTGGCGGCACCACCTCCAACCGCACGTCGCGGTCGGGGTCGACGCCACCCGCGGCGAGCCAGTAGCGCAGCAGGTAGTTGTGGCTGGAGTGCGGGAACACGACACCGAATCGCGGCAGGGGCCGCCCCGCGGCGCGACGGCTCTGTGCCAGGCGCACCAGCGCGCGCGGAACCGACAGATCGCCGGCATGCACACCGCTGTCCTCGGCCGCGAGCTCATCCCACAGCGGCAGCGACAACGTGACGGCATTGCCGTTGAGATTGAGGGCCATGGGTGCCGCCAGCGGCACGCGCCAGCCACCCAGCGCGAAGGCATTGGCGACGGGAATCGCGGCCAGCATGTGGCCGCCGTCGAAGACGCCGCTGCAGACGCGGTCACGCAGCCCCGCCCACGATGCCTCGCGCACCAGCCGCACCGACAGCCCCTCGGCGGCAAAGAAGCCCTTCTCGCGCGCCACCACCAGCGGCGCGGCATCAACCAGCGGCACAAAGCCGAGGGTGAGCTCCGTCTTCTCCGGCGTCCTCGAACTGGCCACGGGGCCCGTATCGGTCATGAACGGCGCGACTCCCGAACACTGACGCTACAGCGTCCGGATCATCCGAACGGTCTGCGCGTCTTCGGACCGCCTTTGGTCCGGACCTGGGGTCGCCCGCCGTTGGACGACACGCCCTGCATCTCAAGAAGCGTGCCAAGGGCGCCGCATCGTGGCAGGGCACGCAGTTGCAGGGATTTCGCGCGGGGGACGCTTTTCACACGATGGGCAGCGCACTTGCTGCACTGCACAATATTTGTTCGACTGGCCACCATGTTGCCCGAGAATCGGCCACCGCCGCCTGATGTCATCCCTCGCTGCACTCGGGATGACGATCGGCCCGGCGTTACGGTTTCGGCGGTGTCAGCAGCTCGCTGACGGCGATCACTTGTTCGGCGATCTCGGCCAGGCGCTTGCCTTTGTCCATCGCCAGCTTGCGCAGGGCGCGGTAGGCGTCCTCCTCGCCCAGCTGGCGCTGCATCATCAGGATGCCCTTGGCACGTTCGATCAGCTTGCGCTCGACCAGCGAAGCGCGCGCCTTATCGAGCTCGTCGCGCAGTTCCTGCAGCGCGCGAAAACGCGCGATCGCGACGTTCATGATCGGCTTGATGCGCACGGCGCTCAAACCGTCGACGACATAGGACGTCACGCCGGCACGCACGGCCTCGACAGCCATGGTCTCGTCGGTGTCGTCCACGAACATCACGATCGGGCGGGCCTGCTCGCGCGACACGTGACGCATCTGCTCCAGCATGTCGCGGTTGGGCGACGACACGTCCACGATGATCATGTCGGGCGCGTGCCGGCGCACGTGATCGAGCAGGTCGTCCGTGCCCGTTGCCTGGGCGACGATCTGATGGCCGGCCTCAGCCAGCGTGCGCTCCAGCATGGCGCCGCGCTGCGTGTCGTCATCGACAAGCAGTATGCGCAGCGGCGCCGACGCGTTGAGATGATCGTTCGACCCGCTGGCGCTCATCATCGTCCAGGCATTCACGTGCTCGTCCGCCTCCAAGCCATCCCTAGCAACCAGCATGCCGCGCCGCTAATCCATTGATCTGGCTGAAATCCGGGCATGGCACGGCGGTTGCTACGAAGATCGCCGGGGCGACGGCAGCACGACCGTCGGCGCGGACGATCTCACGTCGAGGCCCAGGACCGCGTTCTGGCCGTGGCGAGGTGCGGGCCAGGCGCAAACTGAAACGCCCGCAGCCGAGGCTGCGGGCGTTTGATTGATGGCGTGTGTGCGACTACTTCGCCGCCTGCACCATGATCTCGACCACCAGGCCCGGCGCCGCCAGCTTGGCTTCCACCGTGGCGCGGGCCGGCGCATTGCCGGGCGATACCCAGGCATCCCACACTTCGTTCATCTGGCTCCAGGTCTTGATATCGGTGAGCCAGATGTTGGCCGAGAGGATCTTGCTCTTGTCGGTGCCGGCCTTGGCCAGCAGCGCATCGATCTTGTCGAGGATCTGCTTGGTCTGGCCCTTCACGTCCTGCTTCGTGTCATCGGCGGTCAGGCCGGCGAGGTAGACGGTGTTGCCGTGCACCACCGCCTGACTCATGCGGGGGCCGGGATTGATGCGTTCAACAGCCATGATTCCCTCCATTGGCGCTCACAAGGCGGCGCACCTTAGTGCAGATCACGCCGAGGTGGAATCATCGTGTTGTCCCGATCAATCCTGCTGCGCGTCAGCGCAGCAATGTCGTGGGATCGACGGGCTTGTTGAGGTGACGGATCTCGAAATGAAGCTGCGGCTGGGACACGCCGCCGGATTGTCCGACGGTGCCGATCGCCTGGCCTTTCTTGACGGTTGCGCCCTTGGTGACCGAGGCGCGGTCGAGGTGGGCATAGGCCGTGACGTAACCGCCGGCGTGACTGAGCAGCACGAGATTGCCGAGGCCTTTCACCTCGCTGCCGACATAGGCCACCGAGCCACCCTCGGCCGCCTTGACGGTCGTG
Source organism: Vineibacter sp. (assembly GCA_035279205.1). GTDB lineage: Bacteria > Pseudomonadota > Alphaproteobacteria > Reyranellales > Reyranellaceae > Vineibacter. The sequence goes on along the minus strand of DATEIF010000100.1, from coordinate 7,778 downwards.
CCCTGCGCCGCGCCGATGTTGATGCCGTCGTTGCGCTGGCCGTCCGGGCGGTTGCCGAACCCCTGCAGCGTCGTGCCGCGCACCGGCCACTCGAAACGGGCCGAGGCTGCCGGCGGTGGCGGTGTGCTCGACGCCGAGGGAATCGGCACCGGCTGGGGCGCGGTACCGCTGCTGGGGCTTGGCGTCGATGGCGTTGTCGACGGCTTGGACGGCGGCGAGGACGTGCCGCCTGAAGGCGGTGGCAGATCCGTCGACGACACGCGGCCATCCGACGGAGTCGGTGGTGGTGCCGAGCTGTCCGACGGACTTGTCGGTGCCGTCGCCTGTTCAACGACGCGGGCGTTGGGGACCTCGATCCATCGGCCTTCTGTCAGCTTGTCGCCCGATTTGAGGCTGTTGCGCTCGAGAATGCGCGATGCCGGCACACCGAAGCGGCTGGCGACGCTGTCGACCGTGTCGCCCTTCTGCACCACGTAGATGGCGGGAGCATCGGAGGGTGCGGCCGATCCAGGATATTCAACCGTGCCGGGCCTGCCGCCATAGACGGCGCCGTCGTAGAAACCGCACGATGTGGCGGCGAGGCTGAGCGCAAGCGCAACACCGATCCGTAAGGGCATCGGCTGGCGGCGCGCTCGCGAGGGGAAGCGATGCGCGTTCTTGTTCATGGCGCAAGCTTAGCGGAAAAACGCGCCTGTGGGAATCTTCCGGTCTTCACCTCTCCCGCAAGCGGGAGAGGTCGACGGGCGCGCTAGCGCCCGGCGGGTGAGGGGATACACATCCGGCATCGCGTCCTTGGACCCTCACCCTCCCATTGCGCTGCGCGCAATGGGGCCCCTCCCTCTCCCGCTGGGGATCACTCGTACGTGGGCAGCGCGCCGGCGACCAGCGGCACGAACCGCACCGGCATCAGCTGCTCGCGTGTGACGCCCTGCTCGGTCTTGATGATGCGCTCGACGGTCTGGTTCACCGGGTCGGGCCCGACCGGCACCAGCATGATGCCGCCGACGGCGAGCTGATCGATCAGCGCCTGCGGCACCTCGCCAGCCGCCGCCGTCACGATGATGCGGTCATAGGGCGCCTGCGGCGGCCAGCCCTTGGTGCCGTCGCCGACATGGAACACGACATTGTGCACGCGCAAATCCAGCAGCCGGCGCTCGGCATCGCGCGACAGCATCTTGAACCGCTCGATGGTGAACACCCGCCGCGCCAGCCGGGCGAGGATGGCGGCCTGGTAGCCCGAGCCTGTGCCGATCTCGAGCACCTTCATGCGATCGCCGACATTCAGCGCCTGGGTCATCGCGGCGACCACCAGCGGCTGGCTGATCGTCTGGCCGAAGCCGATGGGCAAGGCCATGTTGTCGTAGGCGCGCTCCACGAAGGTGCGCGAGACGAAGGATTCGCGCGGTATCGCGGCCATCACCGCCAGCACGCGCTCGTCGGTGATGCCGCCGCGTTGCAGGTCGGTGATCAGGCGCTGCTTGGCGACACTCATGCACGCAGGCTCGGTCTACTTGCGCGTGAAGGCGTCGCGCAACCGGCGGCGCATGGTTTCGTGCGTCAGGTCCAAATGCAAGGGGGTGACGGAAATCGCGCCACGCCGGATCGCTTCGATGTCGGTGCCGGGCACCAGGTCCCGCTCGGTCGGCGTGTAGTTGATCCAGTAGTAGGGCGTGGCGCGCGGATCCAGGCGCTCCACGATGTGGCCGCCGAAGCCGCGCTGGCCCTGGCGCGTGATCTCCATGCCCTTCACGGCACTGGCATCCACGTCGGGAAAGTTGACGTTGATCAGCGCCTCCCGCGACCATTCAATGGACAATACGCGGCGGACGACCTCGGGACCATGCTGCTCGCCGGTTTCCCACTTCACGGGATCGGGGTGCTTGTAGGACTGGCTCATGGCGATCGAGCGGATACCGAGCAGGCAGCCCTCCATCGCGGCCGCGATGGTGCCGGAATAGGTCACGTCATCGGCGAGGTTGGTGCCGCGATTGACGCCCGACAGCACCAGGGTCGGCGGCTGCTCGGCCAGCAGGTGCCGCACGGCGAACAACACGCAATCGGTGGGCGTGCCGTCGACCGCCCACTTGCCCTCGCTCACCTCGCGCGCGCGCAGCGGCTTGGACAGTGACAAGGAGTGGGCAGCGCCCGACTGGTTCGCCTCCGGTGCCACGACCCACACGTCGTCGCTGAGCGCACGCGCAACCTCGAACAGCGACACGAGTCCGGGTGCGTTGATGCCGTCGTCGTTGGTGACCAGGATGCGCGCTTTCGCCGGATCAAGAGGGGGAAAAACCATCTGCCATTACCCTTTGATAGCGGCGCGGACTGTATCCACACCACCCATGTACGAACGCAACGCCTCGGGCACCGTGACCGTTCCGTCCTCGTTCTGGTAGTTCTCCAACACCGCGATCAGCGTCCGGCCGACCGCCAGGCCGGAGCCGTTCAGCGTGTGCAGGAAACGCGTCCCCTTGCCCTCGCGCGGCCGATAGCGCGCGTTCATGCGGCGCGCCTGGAAGTCGCCGCAGTTGGAGCAGCTCGAGATCTCGCGATAGGCGTTCTGCCCCGGCAGCCACACCTCGATGTCGTACGTCTTGCGGGCGCCGAAGCCCATGTCGCCGGTGCACAACGTAACGGTGCGGAACGGCAGGCCCAGCCGCTTCAGCACCTCCTCGGCGCATGCCGTCATGCGCTCGTGCTCGGCCTCGGACTGCTCCGGTGTCGTGACCGATACCAGCTCGACCTTGGGGAACTGGTGCTGGCGGATCATGCCGCGCGTATCCTTGCCGGCGGCGCCGGCTTCGGAGCGGAAGCAAGGCGTCCAGGCCGTGTAGCGCAGCGGCAGGTCCTTCTCGTCGACGACGCTGTCGTTGACCAGGTTGGTCAGTGGCACTTCGGCCGTCGGCACCAGCCAGTAGCCGTTTGTCGTCTGGAATTGATCCTCGCTGAACTTCGGTAGCTGGCTCGTGCCGTAGAGTGCATTGTCGCGCACCAGCAACGGCGGATCGACTTCGGTATAGCCACCGCGTTGTCCGTCGGCCGGCGCCGTGTGCAGATCAAGCATGAACTGGGCCAGCGCCCGCTCCAGCCGGGCGAGATGGCCTTTGAGCACGACGAAACGCGCGCCCGACATCTTGGCCGCGGCGGCGAAATCCATCAGGCCCAGCCCCTCGCCGATCGCGACATGATCCTTGGGATCGAATGCGAAATTGCGCGGGCTGCCGACGCGGCGGATTTCCTTGTTGTCGTGTTCGTCCTTGCCGTCCGGAACGTCGGCAGCCGGCAGGTTGGGAATGCCGGCCAGCAAATCGTTGAGTTCGGTGTCGGCGGCGGCAGCGGTTTTTTCCGCCGCCTTCTGCGCCTCGTCGAGCCCGTTGACCTCGGCCATCAGGGCCTCGACCGGCTCACCCTTGCCGCGCGCCATGCCGATCTGCTTCGACAGCGCCTTGCGGCGGGCCTGCGTCTGCTCGCTGTCGGTGATGGCGGCGCGGCGCCGGCGGTCGATCTCGAGCAGGGTTGCCGACAGCGGCGCCAGGCCGCGGCGCGCCAGCGCCGTGTCGAAGGCTTCAGGATTGTCGCGGATGGTTCGAATGTCGTGCATGGGAAGAACGCCTGGATCAGAGTGACGGACGGAGGTTGCGGTTGTGTCCGGTCAACTCGACGACGACTCCCCGTTCGGCTTGTCCACCTCGGTGCCGGCCGCCTCGGCCTTCTCCGCCTGCTCGCGCCTTTTCTCGATGATGGCGCCGATCCAGATCGAGGCCTCGTAGAACAGCAACAAGGGCGTCGCGAGCGCGAACTGGCTCACGACGTCAGGCGGCGTCAGCACGGCGGCAACGATGAACGCGATCACGATCGCCCAGCGACGCTTGGCCTTCAGTGTCGCGGTGCTGACCAGGCCGACCCGCACCAGCAGGATCAGCAGGACCGGCACCTCGAAGGCAAAGCCGAAGGCGAACACCAGCTGCAGCACGCGTTCGAGGTAGTCCGACGCGCGCAGCGTCTTTTCAATCTCAGGCGGCGTGTACAGCGCCAGCATGAAATTGATCACGTACGGCATCACGATGTAGTACATCACCGCGCAGCCGGCATAGAACATGAAGGGCGTCGCGATCAGGAACGGCCGGAACGCCGACTTCTCGTGCCGGTACAGGCCCGGTGCGACAAAGGCCCAGATCTGCGTCGCAATCAACGGAAAGCCGACGATCAGGGCCAGGAAGGCCGACATCTTCACCGTGACAAAGAAGAACTCGAAGATGTCCAGCACGATGACCTTGTAACCCTCGGAGATCGCGGGCTGGATCAGGAACGAAAAGATCGGCTTGGCGAAATAGAAGCAGGCGACAAACACCAGCAGAAAGCCCAGCAGGGCGTAGATCAGGCGCTTGCGCAGCTCGATCAGATGATCGAGCAGCGGCATCGGTTTGTCGTCTTCCGGTCCGTCGAGGGCGCTCACGGCGATGTCCAACGTCGAGGGGGAATGGCGGTTATGCCGCCAAACCAGGGGGGTTTCCACCCCCTTTGCGGTCACGTCACCCGGAAGGGCGCGCTAAGCCTGCAGATAGCGCTGTTCCAGGTGCCGGCGGAAGGCGGCCGCCTCCAAGGGCGCGCCCGTGGCGGCCCGCAGCAGGTCGTCGGTGCTGGCCGAGGCCCCCTTGGCGTGGACTTGGGCGCGCAGCCAGCGATAGAGCGGCGCGAAGTCGCCACGGGCCAGGCCCGGCCCGATATCCGGATCGGCAGCACCCGCAGCCTGGAACAACTGCGCCGCCGCCAGCGCGCCCAGGGTGTAGGTCGGAAAATAGCCCCAGGCGCCATCCGGCCAATGGATGTCCTGCAGGCAGCCCTCGGTGTCGGTCGGGGGACGGATGCCCAGGTTGCGCTGCATGCCGTCGTTCCAGGCCGCCGGCAGGTCGTCCAGCGTCAGGTCGCCGCCGATCAGCGCCCGCTCCAGCCGATAGCGCAGAATGACATGCAGCGGGTATGTCACCTCGTCGGCGTCGACCCGGATGAAGCCCGGCTTCACGACGGTGTACAGCCGCAGCACGTTGTCCGCATCCCACGCCGGTCCCGTGCCGCCGAACGCCGCCCGCATCCGGGGTGCGGCGAAGGTGATGAAGGCGCGGCCGCGACAGGCCTGCATCTCCAGCAGCAGCGACTGCGATTCGTGCAGCGCCATGCCGCGCGCCCGGCCGACCGGCTGGTGGCGCCAGGCCGCCGGCAGGCCGGCCTCGTACATGGCATGGCCGGTCTCGTGCAGCACACCCATCAGGGCGCGCGCGAAATCGGATTCATCGTAGCGCGTGGTGAGCCGCACGTCGTCAGGCGTACCGCCGGTGAACGGATGGGCCGACACATCGAGCCGGCCCTTGCCGAAGTCGAAGCCGACAGCCTTCATCATCTCGATGCCGAGCTGGCGCTGCGCCTCGATCGGGAACGGGCCCGGCAACGGCAGCGCGGACGGCCGGACCGCCTGGTGCTGCAGTGCGCGCTGCAGCAGGTCGGGCAGGAACGCTTCCAGTTCGGCGAACAGCGCGTCGATGCGCGCGGCGCGGCCATCAGGCTCGTACTGGTCGAGCAGCGCGTCATAGGTCGACAGGCCGAGCTTGTCGGCCTTCGCTTGCGCCGTCTCGCGTACCAGGTCGAGCACCGCCTGCAGGTGCGGCTTCAGGCTGGCGTAGTCGTTCTTCGGGCGCGCCGCGCGCCACGCCATCTCGCACTTGGTCGTCGCCCGCGCCATGGCTTCCACCAGTGCGGGAGACAAGGCGGTGGCGTGGACATAACCGCGGCGCATCTCGCGCAGGTTGGCGGCCTGCCAGGCATCGAGCCCATCGGCCGCCTCGGCCGCGGCCAGCAGATCGCCGACCTGCGGCGCGGTCAGGATCTCGTGCGCCAGCACGCCCAGCGTCGCCGTCTGTTCGCCGCGGTCCTCGGCGCTGCCCGCTGGCATCATGGTCGCCCGGTCCCAGCCGAGGATCGCCAGCGCGCCGTCAATCGCGCTCAAGCGGCGGAAGCGCGCTTCAAGGTCTTGGTAAGCCTGGTTGGTGGTCATGGGCTCGATCTAGCCGCGTTCCGGCGGCGGCGGCGCGACCGGATGCTGCCGGCGCCAATGGTAGGCGACGTAAACCGCCGCCAGCGTGCAAGCCAGCAGCAGCCAGGTGATGGCGTATTGCAGATGATCGTTGGGCAGATTGACGCGCGTCTGACCGCCGATCGGAAAGCCGCCGGGATTGGGCGCAGCGTCGGCCGCGACCCACCAGCGGTCAGCTTTCAGCCCCGGGGCATCCGGCACCCCGACCGCGCGGCGCATCGCCGCCACGTCGACCGTCAGCCACACGTTTCGGTCCGGCTGATTATCCGGGATGAACCAGCCTTTGATGTCAGCCTCGGTCAGCCGGACGACGCCCTCCACCGTCACGGTGCCGCTCACCTGTCCTTCCGGCCGCCGGGCGGGATCCTTGCGCTGCTCGGGCACCCAGCCACGGTTGAACAGCACGATCTCGCCGCTCTCCAACCGCAGCGGCGTCACGATATGCACGCCGACATTGCGATTGAGGCTGCGCGCCAGCAGGTGGATCTCCTTGTCGTGCAGGAACGTGCCGACCAGCCGCACCTTGCGGTACTCCGCCGCCGCGGGGTCGGCGGCGACAGCGGCGGCGTCGATCGCCGGCTCCGCCATGCGGCTGTGCAGGCGGTCGATCAAAGCCGTCTTCCACGTCATGCGCTGCACCTGCCAGACGGCGAGGCCGAGCATGATGACGATGGCGGGGACGGCAAAGACGGTCGGCCAGAAAGCCAGCTTGAGGCGCTGCATGATGTCTATGTGGGTTCACCATCGCCCGTCGTCGAGCGATGCTTGTACTGCTGCGCCACCAGGACGCCCTTGATGAGCCGCAGCGGGATCAGGGTGGCGACAAGGATGACCGGGATCCAGATCACCGCGTGCAGCCACAATGGCGGCTCGTAGCTGAACTCGACCCACAGCACCAGCGGCACGATCAGCGCACCAAGGCCCAGGATCACAAAGACGGCAGGACCGTCGCCGGCGTCATGCCCGCGCAAATCCAGCGCGCAGACCGGGCATGAGTCGCGCACGGTCAGAAAGGCGCGGAACAGGTCACCCTTGCCGCACCGCGGGCATTTGCCGGCCAGCCCGGTGGCAAACGATGATTGCGGCGGCCAATGGGTCATGACGCTCGTCATGCGCCGTCCGCACGGCGCTGTCATCCGGAAAAGCGAACGCCGGCCTCAGGCCGGCGTTCGTATTGTCAGGCGCTCTGTCGGTCAGTGCGCTGCCGGCACGGCGCTGCCCAGGCCCCACCAGTAGATGGCGAAGAACAGGAACAGCCAGACCACGTCGACGAAGTGCCAGTACCAGGCCGCGGCCTCGAAACCGAAATGGTGATCGGGCTTGAAGTGGCCCTTCATGGCGCGGAACAGGCAAACGATCAGGAAGATCGTGCCCACAATCACGTGGAAGCCGTGGAAGCCGGTGGCCATGTAAAAGGTCGACGAGTAGATGCCGTCACGGAAACCGAACGCGGCATGGGCGTACTCGTAGGCCTGCACGCAGGTGAACAGGATGCCCAGCAGCACCGTCAGCAGCAGGCCACGCACGGCGCCCTTCTGATCGCCTTCGAGAATGGCGTGGTGCGCCCACGTCACCGTCGTGCCTGACGTCAGCAGGATCAGCGTGTTCATCAACGGCAGGTCGAACGGATTGAACGGGCTGACGCCCTTGGGCGGCCAGACGCCGCCGGTGACCTCGGTGCGGCCCGGCA
>DATEIF010000099.1:0-4323 GCA_035279205.1 Vineibacter sp. | reverse complement strand
CGGGCCGCATGCAGGGGCGCCGCGCCGCCGAAGGCGATCATGGTGTGCTCACCGATGATGGCGCCGCGTTCGACGGCGTGCACGCGCGCGGCGTTGGCCATGTTCTCATCGACGATCTCGCCCACGCCGTAAGCGGCCATTTCACTGGCCAACGCCAGCTCGCCGCCGATCGCGGCGTCGAGCGCGCTCCGGGCCTGCTCGACGTCGAGGTGGATGGTGCCGCCGGCGAAGCGTGTCGGGTCGATCTTGCCCAGCACCACGTCGGCGTCCGTCACGGTTGGCCGTTGGCCGCCGCGGCCGTAGGCGGCGGGGCCCGGCTCGGCGCCGGCGCTCTCGGGTCCCACCACGATGCGCTTGAGTTCGTCGATGCGCGCGATCGAGCCGCCGCCGGCGCCGATCTCGACCATCTCGATCACCGGGATGCGTAAGGGCAGGCCGCTGCCCTTCAGGAAGCGCGCCGCGCGGTCGACCTCGAAGGTGCGCGACTTGAAGGGCGTGTAGTGCTGGATCAGGCAGATCTTGGCCGTGGTGCCGCCCATGTCGAACGACAGCACCTTGTCCTCGCCGCGCTCGGCAGCGGTGTTGGCGGCCAGGATGGCGCCGCCGGCCGGACCCGACTCGACCAGGCGGATTGGGAACTTGCGTGCCGTCTCCAGCGCCGTGAGCCCGCCGCCCGACGTCATCAGGTAGATCATGCCGCCGAAGCCTTCGGCGGCAAAGCCATCGCGCAGTCGCGCCAGGTAGCCCGCCATCAGCGGCTGGATGTAGGCGTTGGCGACCGCCGTCGAGGTGCGATCATATTCGCGGACCTCGGGGCAGGCCTCGCACGAGAGCGTCACCGACAGATCGGGCAGCGCCTCGAGCAGGATGTCGCGCGTGCGCCGCTCGTGCGCCGGGTTGGCGTAGGCATGCAGGAAGGCCACGGCAACGGCGCCGATATCCTGCTGCTTCAGCGCCGGCACCAGGGCGCGCACCGCTGCCTCGTCCAGCGGCAGGCGCACGTTGCCTTGAACGTCCATGCGTTCGGGCACGGTGAAGCGCAACGCCCGCGGCACCAGCTGCTTGGGCTTTTCGATAAAGACGTCGTACTGGTCGTAGCGGCTCTCGTAGGCGATCTCCAGCGTGTCGCGGAAACCTTCGGTGGCGATCAGCGCCGTCCGGGCGCCTTTGCGCTCGATGACGGCGTTGGTGGCCAAGGTCGTGCCGTGCACGAAGACGTCGATGTCGGCAAAGGCCCGGCCGGCATCGGCAAGGATGGCGCGCGTGCCGGCCATCACCGCTTCCTCCGGCGCCCGCGGCGTCGTCAGCACCTTGCGTGTCAGTCGCCTGCCACCGCGGAGGGGATCGCCCATTTCCAGCACGACATCGGTGAACGTACCGCCGATATCGACGGCCAGACGCATCCCGTCACTCACGCAAGAACCTCCGCCCCAGAACCTGACGACGCGCCGCACCGCATCGGCGTTACGGCAGAGCGGTGCACCCTAGTTTCAGGTGGTCGCGGATGCAATTCGGATCGCTGTTGTGCCCGCAACGGTGCGATCCAGCGGCGCGGGCGTACGGTCGTTTGTCCGTGGCGCGCACTTCATGGTCGCGCGCCAAGGCGGCGTCGAAGAACTGCGGCATGACCGCGGTTCCATCCGCGGTTGCCTGTGCTTTGGTCAGGTCAGCGGTGCTGGTACGCCCGCGTATGGTATCGAGAACGGCGTTCACCGCACGCCTTCCCCAGCTCCCGTTGTCCTGGTGCAAGGTTCGCAGAAGGTCGGCGGTCGCGGCGGCGAATCCTACAAGCGCCAGGGAGCATTCGACGAATGTGCAATCGTCGAAGTGCGTGGGGCCGCTGCCTTGATATCGGATGATGCACCGCCGGAAGATGCAGCGCTGATAGGCATTGCCGTCGATATCGACGGTACCGCCGGAAAACGTCATGTCGAAGAACCGTGCCCGGGTGCCGTTGTGGAGATACGGGCCCGGCGGCGGCAGTTCGCTCGGCGGCGCGATCGGAGCGGTCGGGTGGAGGGCGCCCCTGTCGATCTCGATGATGCGGGCTTCGCTCACGCCCAGAAAGACGGCGATATCGGACGGACGGTCACCCCGCGCCAGCATGCCCTTGGCCAGAGACGTTGCGCTGCGCGTTATCCAGTCCAAGTCGTTGGCACCTGCCTGCGCGGCAGAGTCCCGCTCGTCCGGATCGATAGAAGAGGGGGCATCCATTCTTCTACTCGTAAAAAGCCGACACCCACCAAACGCCGCCCGGAAACAAAGATTATTGCGACCCTGTGAATCAATATAATTCGCATTCGCGCCTTTTGTTTTGTCTCCAGATTACTTCCATTTTGGGAGGAAACTGCGCATCCACCGTTCCGAACATGGTTCGATCAGTCGTCATCCCGAGCGCAGCGCGGGGTGTTCAGCGCGCCGCCGCCTCTTCGGCGAGCATCCTGTCGAGCATGCGCCGGAACCGCACAGGCCCGACGTCGATCTCCAGCAGGACTGGACGGTCGGTTCCGGCGCCGGGATCCAGAAGCGCCTGCTGCTGCGCCTCGATGATCACCTTGTCCTGGTCCTCGAACGCATGCCGGCGCAATTCGGACATTTGTGCCCGGATGTCGGCATCGATCGTCTCGCCCCAGGAGACCGGGTTCTGGCGCACGGCGGCGAAGTGATAGAGCGTCGTTCCGGCGGTTTCGGGCGTCAGGAAGTGCGTGCCGAGAATCCCTGTCCCTTCTTCGCGGGGATGGTTCACCGCGGTCACGCCGGCGTCGTTGAGGAAGCACCCGGGGCTGTTCCACCGCATCGTGGCCCAATGATCGACGCACTCCCCGTCGCGCCTGAACATCAGGTCGAACAGGCCCGGCGGACGGACATTCTGCATGACGCGGCTGACCCACAGCGTCGCGCCGCGCTCTTCGACCGAGATCGCGGCGGGGATCGTGTCCTCGTTGCCGAGGATCCCCTCGTGCAGAAAACTCACGTGGCTCAGGTCGAGCAGGTTCTCCGTGATCAACAGATAGTTCACGTCCATTCGCAGCCAGTCGCGCTTGGACGTCAGCGACGGGCTTGCCGTGTCGAGGACTGAAAAGTCGGGAATGAGCGATGGGTCGGGCGCGGCCGTACCCATCCAGATCCAGACCAGCGTGTGCTTCTCCCGTATCGGGTATGACCGCACGCGGGCCGCCGTCGGAATGCGGCCTTGGCCGTGCGGATTGTGCACGCAGACCCCGTCAGGTCCGTACTGCAGGCCGTGATAGGGACATTGCAGCCGGTCGCCGGGCAGCAGCTTGCCGGCATGAAGAGGCGCGAAGCGGTGCGCGCACACATCCGCCATGGCCGCGATGCTGCCGTTCTGCGTGCGGAACATGACGATCGGCTCGCCGAGAATGCGGCGCGTGACCAGCTCCCCGGGACGGATCTGCTCGCTCCAGGCCGCGACATACCAGGTGTTGCGAAGATAGGTCATGACGTCCTCATCGGGCGGTCGTCCGCGTATCGTCGGCGGCACCATCGATGCCTTCGGCCGCGAGGCGTTCGCGCATCAGCCGGCGGAACTGGGCCAGGGCAGCATCGGCGGCGATGGGAACCATGGGCCAGTCCGGGGCCATGCGAAGATTGCGCGCCTGGGCTTCGATCATGGCCCGGTCTTCCTCGAAGGCCGCCACGATATCGTCGAAGACAGTGTCGGTGACCGCCGGATCATCGACGGCGAAATTGCGCGGCACCGCGTAGAAGTAATGGGCGCTGGTGCTCGTTTCCGGCGTGACCGCCTGGCAGCTCCTGAACTCGAGCGCATCCTTGACGATGCCTTGCGGTGCGCCGGTGCCGGTGGCCTGGACGCCGGAATGCATGACCAGCACGCCCGGCACGTGGAAATCGTAGAAGTGCCAGCGGTCGACGCGTCCCGGGAATGACGCGACCCGGGTGTGAAACGGGGCCGGCACGTCGTTGGTCAGCCAGCGCTCGACACGTACCCATGACTCTGCGCGGCTCACGATGGGCTTGCTGAGCGCGATGTTCTCCGTGCCGCCCAGTGTGCTGGCGTGAACGTAGCCGATGTGTGAGAAGTCGAGCAGGTTGTCGCAGATCAGCATGTGCGGCGCGGCGAAGTGGTGATAGCCAGGCCTGTAGGGCCAGTCGGCGCGACCCAGCGACCACGTATCGGGGATGGCCGCCGGATCGGCCGTGGCAGCGTCGCCCATCCAGATCCAGATCCAGTTGTTGCGTTCGACCACGGGGTAGCGCCGCACGCAGGCGCGTGGCGGTATGCGATCCTGCCCCGGCACCTCGATGCAGACACCGTCGGCGTCGAACTTCATGCCGTGATAG
>DATEIF010000098.1:0-13013 GCA_035279205.1 Vineibacter sp. | reverse complement strand
CTGCCGATCCTGGCCGAGGTGCGCGAGACGCCGATGCGTTTGGCACGCCGGCGCTGCACCTGGCTCTGGCCCCGGGATCGGCACGCCGGGCTGATGCTTGGCGGTGCGGAAGACCATCAGCGACTTCACGTGGCTGACGTTGGGCGCCGATGTCAGCTTGGTGGTGAGGAAGCGCTGATAGGCGTCCCAGTCCTCGGCCACGATCTTCAGCAGGAAATCGGCCTCGCCCGCCAACATGTGGCACTCGCGGACATTGGGCCACGATGCCATCAGCTCCTCGAATGACTTCAGGTCGGCTTCGGCCTGGCTGTTCAGGCCGACCAGCCCGAACACCGTGACGGTGTAGCCCAGCGAGTCGGGGGCGACGTCGGCATGGTAGCCGCGGATCACGCCGGCCTTCTCCAGCGCGCGTACCCGGCGTAGACACGGTGGGGCTGAAATGCCGGCCCGCTTGGCAAGATCGACATTGGTCATGCGACCGTCGTCCTGCAGGTCCGACAGGATGCGACGGTCGATCTTGTCCAGTTTAACGCGGTTGCTCGGCATCGAATGGCTCCCAAGTTGGCGCGGTTCTAGGCCAACTGTGCGGTGCAACGCAATAAAATTACGTGAATGTCCCGAAGTGGGCATTTTTCGAGCTTATTGGACCTTTTCTTCGCGGCGTTGATGTGCTCTCGTCCGTTGCCTGCATACGGCCACTGGCGGTTTCTTAAACTGTGCATGAATCGGGCCGATAGGGCTTGAGCTCTGCGTCTTTGTGGTACATATGCAAGAGACGTAGGGATGGCAGGGATGAGCACGACGCATCAGAGCAAGGTCCTGATCATCGGGTCGGGGCCGGCCGGTTACACCGCCGCGATCTATGCCGCCCGCGCCAGTCTCAAGCCGATTCTGGTGCAGGGCCTGCAGCCGGGTGGCCAGCTCACCATCACGACCGATGTCGAGAACTACCCGGGCTTCGCTGACGTGATCCAGGGCCCCTGGCTCATGGAGCAGATGCAGAAGCAGGCCGAGCATGTCGGCACCCAGGTCGTGTTCGACATCATCACCGACGTCGACCTGACGCGACGGCCGTTCGTGGCGACTGGCGACTCGGGCGACCGCTATGTCGGCGACACGCTGATCATCTGCACCGGCGCGCAGGCGCGCTGGCTGGGGATCGCGTCGGAAGAAACCTTCCGCGGCGGCGGCGTGTCGGCCTGCGCCACCTGTGACGGCTTCTTCTTCCGCGGCAAGGAAGTCGTGGTGGTGGGCGGCGGCAACACCGCCGTCGAGGAGGCGCTGTACCTCACCAACCACGCCACCAAGGTGACGCTGATCCATCGCCGTGACTCGCTGCGCGCCGAGAAGATCCTGCAGGAGCGGCTGTTCCGCAACCTCAAGATCAACGTGGTGTGGGACAGCGTCGTCGAGGAGATCGTGGGCGAGACGGCGCCGCACCCGCTGGTCCAGGGCGTGCGGCTGCGCAACATCAAGACCGGCGCCACACAGGTGCTGCGCACCGACGGCGTGTTCATCGCCATCGGCCACACGCCCAACACCGAGCTGTTCAAGGGCAAGCTCTCGATGGATTCCGAGGGATACATCGTGACGCGGCCCGGAACGGTGGAGACCGACATACCGGGCGTGTTCGCCGCCGGTGACGTGCAGGACAAAGTCTATCGCCAGGCTGTCACCGCTGCCGGTACCGGCTGCATGGCAGCATTGGATGCGGAACGCTACCTGGCGGGCCATGAGGCCACCCAGGCCAAGGCAGCGGAGTAGTTGGCGTTGAGTGTCTCCTCTCCCTATCCGGTTTGGGAGGGCACGAACAAGAGCCAGGGAGGAAGCGGTACTATGGATTGGGACAAGCTGCGCATCTTCCACGCTGTGGCAGACGCAGGCAGCTTCACGCACGCGGGTGATCAGCTCAAGCTCAGCCAGTCGGCGATCAGCCGGCAGATCGGGGCGTTGGAGGAACAGCTGGGTGTCATGCTGTTCCACCGCCATGCCCGCGGCCTCATTCTCACCGAGCAGGGCGAGCTCTTGTATCGCACCGCCCGCGAGATGGCCGGCAAGGTGGCGACGGCCGAGACGCTGCTGCACGCCAACCAGGACAAGCCAGTCGGCCGGCTCAAGATCACGGCCGCCATCGGCTTCGGCTCGGTGTGGCTGACGGCGCAGATCCACGAGTTCATCAGCACCTATCCGGAGATCGACGTCAGCCTGATCCTGTCGGACAACGAGCTGGACCTGGGCATGCGCGAGGCCGACGTGGCGCTGCGCTTCATCGCGCCGCGTCAGCCCGGACTGGTGCAGCGCCACCTGATGACGGTGCACAGCCACGTCTACGCGGCGCCCGGCTACATCGAGAAGTACGGCAAGCCCACCAAGGTGTCGGATCTCGACAACCACCGCCTCATCATCTTCGGCGAGGATGCCCGGGCGCCGGTGCAGAACGTCAACTGGCTGCTGCAGGCCGGCAACCCCGACAACAAGCCGCGCAAGGTGGTGCTGCGGGTCAACAACACCTACGGCATTTTCCGCGCCGTGGAGAACGGCCTGGGCATCGCCTCGCTGCCCGACTACCTGGCGCGGCAGTCAACCAAGCTCGTGCAGGTGCTGCCGGAGGTCAATGTCCGTACAACGGACGTGTTCTTTACTTACCCTGAGGAATTGCGTCACTCCAAGCGGATCGCGGTGTTCCGCGACTTCCTTTTGCGCAAGGTCGCAGAGACGCGCTTCTGAGTTTCCCACCGGATGCGGGCCTCCGTGGCCCGCATCGTCGGTAAGCGCGTCGCTTCCGCCGCGGCATCAGCAAACGAACCACCGACATTTCAGGCAGGCTGCCTGCGCTTCCAGAATGGCGCGCGGAGGCGATGACGTGCGTTCGTACGAACCGCGAATCGAAACGCTGTCGACGTACGACTGCCGGAATTTTGCGCATACCTGCATTTCCGCAAAGGTGATGCGGGGTCCGCATGGCTGTGATGAGTTATTCCCCATAGTAAACCCACGCGTGTACCCTCATCTTTGCATCACTACTGATGCGCCGCCTTGCTGCGCGCAACGGCAGTGGGCTCGGGTCCTCCCGGGCAAGGATCTTCGGATCCTACGTCTCCCAGACGTGAAGCCTCCCTGTTTGACTTGGCCGGGTCCTTGTGACCCGGCCTTTTCTTTTCAAGCTCTTGGGCGTCTTGAGCGAGATGAATTTTCGTGCCCCCCAAAAGGCTCATGGGCCGTCTGTGGGCCAATCCGTATCGGCCAAGTCAGCTCTGTGGTTCGCGATCGTTGAACCTTCCTCGTCCAAGTCCGCGAACCGATTCCCACAGACCAGAATCGCCCGCAGGTGCCTGGATGAGTACGGAATGGGCCGCGCTAAACCGGGACGTCATCCTATAGTGCGGCACTCATCAACGTGCCGTTGCACATTGCCTCTCGGAGGAAGGCGAGCCGGTCATTCCGGAGACATTGATTGGGGCGGTGCCGGCGACCGTTACGATCTCTGACCTGGCACCTGGCCGGGACGCCGTGGTCTTTCAATCTCCGGTGTATTCGGACCTTGGGGCAAATCTCATGGTCGGCCTTTGGGGAGGACCAACAGGTGTGCGAGCGGTGTTGGCGCTACTCATCGCGTTCCGATCCCCAGCCGTGCGTCGGGGACTGTGGCCAACCGCCGGGAGAATCCTCCCAATCCTCCTGCCGTCCGTAGGGGGTCATGTCGAGCAATGCACGAAAGCCGGCAGGCTCGACGCCGCGGCCATCCGTGAAATAGCTGCGGTAGACGCCGCCGGAATCGTCACGGAAGAAGACGCTGATCCCGAAGTCGTCGTCTCCTGCGATGCCCATATCGGCATTGAAATTGCTGTCGCCGTAGGACCAGATCGGCATGGTCCACCCTTTGCGCGACCACAGGGCGGCGAGGCGCTCGTAGGGTGAGCGGGCAACCACAGCGAAGGTGGTGTCGCGCGCATTGAGATGCGCGGGGTGCCCGACGTCGTCCATGCGCCGGCAGCATCCCGGGCAAGGCGTCTGCCAGTCAGGGGCGTACATGAAGTGATAGACGATGAGTTGTCGACGTCCCTCGAACAGATCGAAAAGGCTCCGTAAGCCCTGTGGGCCTTCGAACTGATAGTTATTTTCGACTCGCGTCATTGGCAATCGCCTGCGTTCCGCCGCAAGCCGGTCAAGCATTCTCGTGGCTTCTTTCTCCTTGATAAGGAGTTGCTGTCGCGCCCGATTCCATTCGGCGATCGAGACGACCGGCGGCATGGCGACCTGTTGTTCCTGGTCACGATCACCGCCAGCTCCACAGCAACCGCTGACCCGCTGCGACAAAGGACCTTGATCCGCTGGAGCGCTCATTGCCGATCTCCCTATTTCGATCACTGGACGTCTAGCGCGGTGATGTTTGATTCACCTAGGAGGAGTGGCGAGACTTCCTCGCAGTCGGTTGTGCACTGCGGCGTCCTCTTCAGCACCTGATCGATCTGAATCGCGCGGACTGCTCGCCGCGCTCAGCCTGTGGTTCCAGGAGCCGCCACATCGCGTCAGTGCGCCGGACGGAGCCCCAAAAATCTCGGGGAAATCTGCTACCGCGAAGGCACGAGGCCAAGCTGGTGCATTATCGACAGACCATCCATCAAGTTCCAGGTTTCGATGATCAAACCCTCGTCGTTGAAGCGATGAAGGTCCCAGAATGTGGTCTCGATGATCTTGTGCGTTGCGGGAACGCCCATGACCGGCCTGGAATGGGTTGCGATTGTCGTGCTCCGCCCCATGACCCAGTCGTCTTCGGCAAGCGTATTTTCGACCACGATCCGAATGTCGGGCCACGTTGCAAAAGTTTCCTGGAAGAACTTGCGAATATGCTCTCTGCCACGCGGCGTCGGCTTCGACATGATCTGATGATCCGGCGCATAGTAGGCGGTACATGTGTCGAGATCGCGCGCGTTGTAGGCGGCCTTGGCTCGGAGGTAGTTCTGCTTGTTTCGCCGAGCGGAGGAATGAGATTGACGGTCGTCCATGGCTGATCCCATTTCGATGCAATTTGGCGTTCGTGATGTTGGTACGAGAATCCGGGTGACAGGCAGCAGGTATTTCGGTTTGGTTGGCACGTGGCTCATGTGTCAACAGGCGTAGGGATCTTCCGCCATCCTATGCTCTCGTATGGTCCACCAGCGGAATGTAGATTTGGAGACCGCCGAGCCCTGTATCGGGATCAAAGGCATCGTTGTGAAACTCCAGGACGGGGCCGTCGGCGACCGTGCAGGCTAGTAAGGGCAGGGCCTCGTTCCAGATCGCTGAATAAGTGTCGAAGATCGTCGACACATGATCGTTGTGGGCGAAGACCGCATAGGTGCGAGGCTCGGTCTCGAAATACGAGAGTTCAGGCAACCGGCTGTCGAACGCTTTTACCTCAGCCGCGCAGACATACCTGAAGCAGCCATCGTCGTCCGGCGACTCGCAGATGCCGATTGGCATTCGTTCGAGCTTGTGCGGGATGTCGTCATAGTAGGACGACATGAAGCGCTGCCATTGCGCCGGTATGTGGATGGACTCGCCGAACGAGCAAGGCGCCGCCAGGCCGACGAGCTTGAGCGACGCGAGTGGCTTGAGCTGCGGCGATGGAAGCCGTGTGTTCCCGTTGCGCAGATGCAGCGGAGGTGTTGTCGCAAGGCCGTCGACAGTCCCGCGACCGCGAACCTGCTCGGGCGATAGACCGAATTGGCCGCGAAATGCCCGGGTGAACGCCTCATGGGATCCATACCCATGCTCGAGCGCTACCGTGAGGATATCCGAGGCACCGTCTGCGAGCCGACGCGCGGCCTCGGTCAGACGCCTGGCTCTGAGGTATTTCATGACCGGCCAACCAGTCGCTGTACCGAAGGCATTGGCCAAGTGTGACCGAGAGACGCCGCAGGCGTCCGCTATGTCATCCAAGCCGAGTGCCTGCTCGGAGTTTCGCTCCATAACCCACAATGCTCGATCGACGATACTCATCCGGCTCTCCGAGGTCCGCCAATGCAGATATACCGGCGCGCGCGGCGGGACGTTTGATCAAACGTCCAATCACCGCGAAATCTCCCCTGGAGCGCGGTTACCATTCTGAGCGCCGGCTATTTTCGCAACAGCAGCGCCGCGGCGAGGGCCATCGCCAGCATGATGGCCGCACTGATGAGCGCCGCGGTGTCGAGCGACTGGATGAACGCATCGTGGGCGGCGTCCAGAAGTGCAGCACTTGTCTGGGACGGCAGCCGGCCTGCGGCGGCCAGCGCACCGCCCAGTGTCGCCCGCGCCGTTTCCAGAACTGCCGGCGGAATGCCGCTGGCCGCGCTTTCATTCATGACGCTGCGGTAGACGGCGGTGGCGATGCTGCCGAGGATGGCGATGCCGAGCGCACCGCCCAGCTCCGTGCCGGTCTCCGAGATCGCCGATGCCGCGCCGGCGCGCGCCGGCGGTGCGCTGGCCACGATCATGTCGGTGGTCAGGATGTAGACCGGCGCCAGCCCCAGCGAGAAGACCACCGAGGCGGCGACCAGCATCGGCAGTCCGCTGTCGGCGTCGACGCGCGCGATCATCGCGAAGCCGATGGCTGCCAGCAGCAGGCCGCCGCCGACCATGGCCGCCGGCGCGACGCGACGGGCGATCGGCGGAGTCAGCATCGAGCCGACAGTAAAGCCGATCGACGACGGTACCGACCACAGGCCCGCCTGCCACGGCGACAGGCCGAACACCAGCTGCAGGCATTGGGCGATGAGCAGGAACGTGCCGAACATCACGAAGAAGCCCGCCATGTTCGTGACCACCGCCGCGCTGAACGCCGGTACGCGAAACAGCCCGATGTCGATCAGCGGATCGGCCAGCCTGTTCTGCCGGCGTACGAAGAGGATGCCGACGGCGATGCCGATGATGATCGAGGTGGCGGCAAGCCCGTCGGCGCCATGTTCGGCGATGCGCTTGATGCCCCAGATGACGGCCAGCACGGCGATCAGCGACAGCACGGCGCTGGCGACGTCGTAGCCATGCGGGCTGGGATCGCGGAACTCGGGCAGCAGCAACGGCCCCAGGATCAGCAACAGCACCATTGCCGGCACGCCGACCAGCAGCACCGAGCCCCACCAGAAATGCTCCAGCAGCAGGCCGCCGACCAGCGGACCCAGGACGCCGCCGACGGAGAAGCTGGTCGTCCAGATGCCGATGGCGAGCGTGCGCTGCGCCGGGTCGTGGAACATGTTGCGGATCAGCGACAAGGTCGACGGCATCAAGGTGGCGCCGGCCAGGCCCAGCACGGCACGGGTGGCGATCAGCATCTCGGCACTGGTCGAGAACGCCGCCAGCACCGAGGCGGCGCCAAACGCGGCGGCGCCGATCAGCAACAGGCGGCGCCGGCCGATGCGGTCGCCCAGCGTGCCCATGGTGATCAGCGCACCGGCAATCAGGAAGCCGTAGATGTCGACGATCCACAGCAGCTGCGCGGCGGTGGGCCGCAACGCGGCGCTGAGATGCGGCACCGCGAGGTTCAGCACGGTGAGATCCATGGAGACCAGCAGGCACGGCAGCATCAGCACCGCCAGGCCGATCCAGTCGCGACCCGATGCACGTGTCATGGTGGTAGGATTCTCTAGCGGAAGGTCGGCCACATAGTCATCCTGAGCACAGCGAGGGATCTCCCGCGAAACGACGACTCCATTTCAAGGAGATGTCTCGTTGCGCTCGACATGACGGATTGAGCGATTCACCGCAAGGCCCTTCGCCGCGCCTGCGGCCGGTCATCCTCAGGCCACGACGATAATGCCGCGCGATGCCAGGGTAAGCGTCACGGTTTCACCCGGCGCGAGGGGACGATCGACCCGGGGACACACGGCAAAGAGAGCGCCGGCCGCGGTGTCGATCGTGTATTCCATGTGCGTGCCGACATAGGCCGCCTTGGCGATCGTACCGGCAAGCGCGCCGGCGGGTGCCGCGCCGCGCTCGATCGCGATGGTCTCGGGGCGAATGGCGATGTCGGTTTCGCCGTCGGCGGCCCGATTGTCGGCAACGATGAATTCGGCGTCGCCCAGCCGGACGACGATACGCTCGCCATCGAGCCGCTTCACCATCGCGCGTGCTTGATTGGATTCGCCCATGAAGTTGGCGACGAAGGCGGTCGCCGGCCGCTCGTAGAGGTCACGCGGCAGACCGTTCTGCTCGATGCGACCCTTGTTCATGACGATGATGCGGTCCGATACGGCCAGCGCTTCCTGCTGGTCGTGGGTGACGTAGACCGCCGTCAATCCGAGCCGCTGTTGCAGGTCGCGGATCTCCTCGCGCATCTGGCGGCGCAGCCGCGCGTCGAGATTGGACAGCGGTTCGTCGAACAGCAGGACCTGCGGGCGCAGGACCAAGGCGCGCGCGACGGCGACGCGCTGCTGCTGGCCACCGGACAGCTCGCTGGGCTGGCGCTGGTCGTAGCCGTCGAGCCCGACCTGGCCCAGCGCTTCGCGGGCGCGTTCGATCGCCGAGGCCTTGGCAACGCCGGACCGGCGCAGCCCGTAGCACACGTTCTCCAGCACGTTCATGTGGGGAAAGAGGGCGTAGGACTGGAACACCATGCTGACGTCGCGCTCGGACGCCGACAGTGCCGTCACGTCGCGACCGGCAATCGAGATGGTGCCGCTGGTGGCGCTCTCCAGGCCGGCCAGCATACGCAGGATCGTGGTCTTGCCGCAGCCGGACGGCCCGAGCAGGGTCACCAGGCTGCCGGCGTCGACGGTGAAGGTCACGCCATTCACGGCCACGGTGTCGCCGTAGCGCTTGACGATGTCGCGGAATTCGACCCCGGCCGTCATCGTCATGCCCGTCCGACCGGTGCGGTGGCCGGAACCGCCGCGCGGCGGCCCAGGCGCCGCTCGCCCACCAGCAGCTGGATCAGCAGGATCGCCGCCAGCATCAGCGCGATCAGGGCGCAGCTGTAGGCGATCGCCAGGCCATAGTCGCCGTTGATGACCCGCAGCACGATGTAGGTCGTCGCCAGCTCGTATTCCGCTGTCACCAGGAAGACGACGGCGCTCACCGTCGTCACGCTGCGCACGAAGCCATAGACCAGGGCCCCGACCATGGCCGGTCGCAGCAGCGGCAGCACGACATACGCCAGTGTCTGGGGCGCGCGTCCGCGCAGCATGGCCGACGCCTCATCAAGGCTGCGATCGATCTGGCTCATCGCCGCCATGCCGGCGCGCACGCCGACCGGCATGTTGCGGAACACGAAGCACAGCACCAGGATCAAGGCCGTGCCGGTGATCTCCAGCGGCGGCACGTTGAAGGTGAAGACGTACGCGACGCCGATCACCGTTCCCGGCACGGCGAAGCTCAGCAAGGTCGCGAATTCCAGTGCGCCGCGTCCGGTAAAGCGCTGTCGCGCCAGCAGCCAGGCGGCCAGCAGGCCCAGCAAGGCGGTGAGTGGCGCCGATATGGCCGCCAGTTTCACCGTGGTCCAGAACGAATGCCACGCAGCGCCGGTCCACAGCAGGCCGTCCGGACCGCGCTCGATGGCGAAAGCCTTGGCGTAGTGCTGGAGAGTCGGCGTGTGGTCGCGCCCCCAGATCTTCACGAAACCGCCGACAAAGACGAAAACGTAGAGCAGGGCGGTGAAAGCCGCCCACGGCAGGGCGATGGCCTGGGCGAGGCGGCGCAGGCCGTCGGGCAGTGCCACCGGCAGGCCGGCGTCACCCTTGCCGGCGATCGTGGCGTAGGAACGCGTGCCCACGACGCGGCGCTGCAGGAAGAAGCCGCCCAGCGCGAAGGCGAGCAACAGCAGGGCGAGCGTGGCGGCACGGCCGTAGTCGAGCTGGGCGCCGACGACGGCGAAGTAGATCTCGGTGGAGAGCACCCCGTAGTCGCCGCCCAGCACGATGGGGTTGCCGAAATCGGCGATGCTCTCGATGAATCCGACCAGGAAGGCGTTGGCGAGGCCTGGCTTCATGAGCGGCAGCGATACGGTCCGAAACGTATCCCAGCGACCGGCGCGCAACGTCTGCGAAGCTTCCTCGAGGGTCGGGCTGACGCCTTCGACGACGCCGATCATCACCAGGAAAGCCACCGGCGTGAAGGCGAAGAGCTGCGCCAGCAGCACGCCCTGGAAGCCGTAGATCCAGCGTGTCGGCGCAATGCCGAATGCGCTGTCGAGGAACTGGTTCACCAACCCGGCACGGCCGAACACCAGGATCAGGCCCAGGCCGATGACAAACGGCGGGGTGATGATCGGCAGGATCGTCAGCACCCGCAGGGTCTTCTTGAACGTGAAGGCGGTGCGGGTCGCGATCAGCGCGAAGGCCAGGCCCAGCGCCGTGGTGCCGGCGCCGCAGCACAACGCCAGGAACAGCGTGTTCCATGCCACGCCGCAGCCACCGCCACCCCACAGGCAGCGCAGTGCCCAGATCTTGGGTGCTGACAGGCGTTCGAGCAGCAGCGCCGGCGCGAACGCACCCTCGGTCGTGTTGAACGCCTGCACGAGGATGCGCAGCACGGGCCAGACAGTGAATATCACGATGCTGGCAGCGACGGCGACCACCGCACCGGCGATGAATGCGTCGCCCTTGAAAGCGCCACGGGCCGCCAGCCCCAACGACAGCAAGGCCAGCAGCGCCACCAGCACGACGGTGGCGCCGGCACCGATGCCGAACTGTCGTCCGTCGATCGCGCCGAAGGCGGCGCCAAGCCAGTCTGCCGTCCAGCCGTTGACGCCGATCGCAAGGCCCTGCAGCCAGAACAGCGCCAGGCCGGCACCCGCCAGTGCGGTCAGTACGGTGCCGATGGTGCGGCGATGCGCCGGCAATAGGGGCAGGCTCAGACAGCCGAGCAGGGCACCCAGCAACGGCCACAGCCACCAGAAGCCATGACGCAGCACCAGTGTGAAGGCGCCGGATGCTTCAGCCGTACCGCCGAAGTCGCCGATCCAGTCGAACGCCAGCACACCGTCGGGTTGCGCGTACCAGGGCAGCAGCGCCGCGCCCGCCAGGCCCATCGCCGTCCACAGCAGCGCGGCACGCCGCAAGGTGACGACCGGCGATGGTGCCGCGGGCATCATCGTGCCGTGGTCTCCGGAGGCGACGTCACTTGGCCAGGGCGCCGATCTCGCTATCCCAGCGTGCAATCAGGCGCTTGCGCTCGGCCGTCTTGCCGTACTTGGCGAAGTCGTAATCGATCAGCTTGATGTCGGCGAACTTCGGTGCCTCGGCCGGGACAGGCGTGTCCTTGTTGGACGGCACCTGGAACTGTTTTGCCTGCGCGCCCAGCTGCTGGGCGGCGGGCGACAGCGCCCAGTCGACGAACTTCCGGGCGTTCGCGAGGTTGCGGGCACCCTTGATGATGCTGATCGAGCCGATCTCGTACCCGGTGCCTTCGCAGGGCGTGGCCGTCTTGACCGGGAAGCCGGCCAGCGCCTCCGTGACGCCGTCATGCACGAAGCTGATGCTGATGGCCGTCTCGCCCCGCGCCACGGCCTTCATCGGCGCTGTCCCCGATCGCGTGTAGGCGTTGATGTTGGCGTGCATCCCCTTCAGGAAGACGAACGCCTTCTCCTCGCCCATCACCTGCACCAGCGTCGCGATCGCGACATAGGCCGTACCGGACGAGTTGGGGTTGGCCATCTGGATCTCGCCCTTGAAGGCCGGCTGCAGCAGGTCGGCCCAGCAGGCCGGCGCCGTCATCTTCTTCTTGGCGATCAGCTCCGTATTGTAGCCGAAGCCCAGGGCGCCGGCGTAGATGCCGACGGTGCGGTAGCCGGAGTCGGCAGCCTGTTTCTGTGCCCAGGCATGCAACGACGGCAGCGCCGGCGACTTGTAGCTGTCCGTGAGGTTGTCTTCGGCGGCCTGAAGGTGGGGATCGCCGGTGCCGCCGAACCAGACATCGCCCTTGGGATTGGCGGCCTCGGCCTTGATCTGGGCGATGGTCTCGCCTGATCCCTTCTGGGTGATCGCGACCTTCACACCGGCGTGCTTCTGGAACTCGGTGGCGATCAGCGCGCACCACTCGGCCTGCACGGAGCAATAGACGTTGAGGTTGCCTTGCGCGAAGGCCGGCCCGGCAGCAAGGCTCGCGGCAACAGCCAGGCAGGAGATACGAAAGACACGGCGCATCGCTTCCCCCTCGTTTGCGCCAGCTAACGTGCTCCCATCGGCCTCTGCAACAAATTTGTCATATGGAGCGACAGCTGCATCAGAACGAGCGACCCGGGAACTACCCCGGCGGCACGGTGCCCGGCCGCGGATCGATCGGCAGCAGGCGGTCGAGGCCGCTCGTGTGCTCGAACAGCGCGGCGGCCTGCAGCGCGCGGGCCTCGCCGCGTGCCGGTGCCACGATCTGCAGGCCGACCGGCCGGCCGTACTGATCGAAACCGCACGGCACCGATACCGCCGGGCACGACGTCAGTGTGATGGCCGATGTCAACGCGCTGCCGGCGATGTAGTTGTCGAGCTTGACGCCGTCGATCACTTCGCGGGCGCGCAGGCGCACGTCCCACGCCGGCGTCGCGGCGCCCGGCGTCACCAGCAGGTCGTAGGTCTGGAAGAACGCGGCAAAGCGGCGATAGAGCGCGGCGCGCTCGCGGTCGGCCCAGGCCAGGCGGCTCGGCGTCTGTTGCAGGCCGCGCTCGGTATTCCAGATGATGTCGGGCTTGATCAGCTCGCGATGCGTGCCCAGCTGCAGCTCGCGCTCGACCACGAAATGCTGCGAGCGCAGGGCGAGGAAGATCTCGTCGACCGGCCCCAGGGCCGGGAATGCCTCCTCGACGATGCAGCCTGCTTCCTCGAAGCGGCGCACCGCGCGGGCGCAGATCTCGCGCGTCTCGCGGTCGACCGGCAGCGTGCCGCCGAAATTCGCGGTGAAGCCGATGCGCAGGCGGGTTGGCGGTTGCGCCACCGCGGCCTGGAACGACGTCGCTGGTGCATCGAAGGTCAGCGGATCCAGCGGACAGAGGCCGGCCATCGTATCGAGCGCCAGCGCGAGATCGGGCACGTTGCGCGCCATCGGTCCCTGCACCGACAGCGGCGAGA
>DATEIF010000097.1:0-2130 GCA_035279205.1 Vineibacter sp. | reverse complement strand
CGAGCAGGGCGTCGATGTCGGCGCGGACGGCATCGCGCTCGGCCTCGGGCAGGGCGGTGATGGAGCGCACCTCGCCGTCGCGCTCGGTGTACCAGTCGATGCGCCCGCCGAGATCGTGGGGCTGTGGTTCGGCGAGGAGATGGAAGTGGCGCTCGCCGAGGCGGCGTCGGACGACGGCGCGCAGCTGGGCCTGGGCGTGGTGCAAGGGCTCGCCGCGCACGCCCAGCGGCCTCACCCCCGTCAGCGTCGTGCGGACCAATGTCGTGCCGGGCATCACCGCCTCGCTTCGTTACCTTCCCCCGGACGGGGAAGGTGGCGCGAAGCGCCGGAAGGGGGATGTTGCAACGGATTCGATGTCATCTGCAGGCACGGATGTTCAAAACGACTGTAAATCACGCGCCCTCCCGGCGGAATTCATGCTCGGCGCCGAGATTGTCACGGCACAGCGCCACCGTGTCGCTGACCCGCCGGCAGGTCAGGTAGTTCGGCCGGTCGGTCCAGAAGAACTGTGATGGGTCGCACGTCACGCGCGGCTGCGTCGTGTGCAGGACGTCGCCCTGGAACGTGGCCGTGACCGGCGCGCGGCAGCGGATGGTGGGCTGGCCGGGGAACTCGCTGGTTTTCTCGCGCGTGCCCTGGCCGTTGGCACCGAAGCAGATGCGGCCCGCCCGATCGTAGCCGCTGATGGCCTGGCCGCTGGGCGTTCGCAGACTCGTGCGGGCATCGCGGCCCAGGCGCCAGCATCCCTTGAGCAGCGCCAGGTCACCTTTCTTCCAGCGATCCTCCGGCAGGTCGGCCGGCTTGGCGGGTGGCGGCGGTGGTGGCGGCTTGCGCTCGACGACCGGTGGCGGCTTGGGCGGCTCGGGTGGTTTGGGTGGTTCGGGCGGCTTGCACTGGGCGTAGCGCTTGGCGAGCTCATCGCGCAGCGACGCCAGTGTCGCCTTCAGCTTGCCCTCATCATCACGCGCGCTATCGAGATCGCGCTGCAGGGCGATGGTCGGATCGGGTGGCGGCGGCGGTGCTGGTGGCGGCGGCTCCGGCGGCAGCTCGGTGACGCGCATGTCGGGCGGCACCGGCATGCATTGGCGCAACAGGTAGGAGGCCAGCAGCAGGATGAGGATGGCGAGCAGGCCGGCGATCAACCAGAACAGCCAGGGAAAGCGCTCGCGCACCACGGCGGCGGTACCAGCCGGCGCGACCGCGATGGCGGGTGCCATCGGTGGCGTGGGTGCCGGCGGCGGCGGTGGCGCGGCGACGGCGGTGGGCACGAAGGCGCCGGGCAGGACGGCGCCGGCAGCCTCGGTGTCGTAGCCCCAGCAGACGACGACGGGCTGGTCGCCGACCAGGAAGAGGTAGTCGTCGGAAGGCCGCTTGGCGGCGAGCCGCAGGGACCGGCCGGCCAAGCGGCCATCCTCGGTCGGACCGGCTTCCAGGCTCTGGCCCAAGCGGTCGATATCGGCCAGCAGCGCATCGACGTCAGCCCGTGCCGCCTCGCGCTCGCTGTCGGGCAACGCGGGCAGCGCTCGCACGGCGCCGTCGCGTTCGCTGTACCAGTCGATGCGTCCGCCGAGATCGTGCGGCTGCGGTTCGGCCAGCAGGTGGAAGTGGCGGTCGCCGAGACGGCGGCGAATCACGCCTCGGATCTGGGCCTGCGCATGGTGCAGCGGCTCGCCGCGAACGCCCAACGGACGTACGCCCACCATCGTCGTGCGGACCAGGGTCGCTCCTGCCATGGACACAGCATGCGGGCGCGGTGTGGCGTGTTCAAGACACGTGAGCGACCACCTCACTTTTTCCCGGGAGCGAAGAAACTAGCGCGGGCAGTCCAGGCGATAGCTCCACTCGGTGCCGCGGCTGGGACCGACGACCTCGACGGTCACGGAGTGGTCTCCCGCTTCCGGTGTATAGGGGAACGAGAGGGTGCCGAAGAAGCTGGTGGGGTGGTTGGTGGTCGCGACCAGCCGTCCCCGGTAATAGACGTTCATCTGGTCGGGAATCATTTTCATGTTGTACCGGATGACCACGGTGCCGGGCTTGTCGCCGACATAGTGCCGGTTGCGCGTCACGCCGGCACCGCCGCTGGCGGTCTCGGCGTTGCAGGGCAGCATGCCGGGCGGCGGTTGTGTCACC
>DATEIF010000096.1:0-5285 GCA_035279205.1 Vineibacter sp. | reverse complement strand
TTCGAGCCGGCGGGTGCCGCCGTCGCGCCGCAGCGGCTGGCCGGCGTGAGGCTCGATAGCGCCGATCCGCTGGCCGTCCTGGCGCTGGGCAAGCAGGAGACGGCGGCCCCGTCGGTGGCGTTCGACGAGCTGGTCGCGGGCGCCGCCGGCGAGATGGAAGGCCCGGAAGGCACCACGCCGCTGGTGGCACCGATGCAAGGCACCATCGTCAGCCTCTCGGTGCGTGTCGGCGATACCGTGCGCGCCGGCCAGCCCGTGCTGGTGATGGAAGCGATGAAGATGGAGCACGTGATCGCCGCCGACACCGCGGGCATCGTGCGCGAGCTCACGGTCGGGCCGGGCGATACGGTATTCGAAGACCATGCACTCGCCTTCATCGAACCGGCCGAGGTCGCCGGCACGGCGGTGGTCCACAGCGACGACGGCGATCTCGATGCCATCCGGCCCGACCTCGCCGAGGTGCTGAAGCGCCAGGACATCACCCAGGACTCGGCGCGGCCCGATGCGGTGGCGCGCCGGCGCAAGACCGGCCAGCGCACGGCGCGCGAGAACATCGCCGCGTTGTGCGATCCCGGGTCGTTCGTCGAATACGGATCCCTGGCCGTGGCGGCCCGTCGCCAGCGCAATACGCTCGAGGAGCTGATCGAGCGCACGCCGGCCGACGGCATGGTGATGGGCCTGGGCCGCGTCAACGGCGATCTGTTTCCCGACGCCCAGGCGCGCGTGGCGGCGATCGCCTACGACTACACGGTGCTGGCCGGCACCCAGGGCTACAAGAACCACGAGAAGAAGGACCGCATGTTCGAGTTGGCGACGCATTGGCGCCTGCCCATCGTGTTCTTCACCGAAGGCGGCGGCGGCCGTCCCGGCGATACCGACGGCGTGTTCGCGGGCCAGCTGCATGTGCGCGCGTTCGAGCTGTTCAACAAACTCTCCGGTCTGGTGCCGCTGGTCGGCGTGGTGTCGGGCCGCTGCTTTGCCGGCAACGCCGTGATGCTGGGCTGCTGCGATGTCATCATCGCCACGGCCAACGCCAATATCGGCATGGGTGGCCCGGCCATGATCGAAGGCGGCGGGCTCGGCATCTTCCGCCCCGAGGATGTCGGGCCGATGAGCGTGCAGGTCGACAACGGCGTGGTCGACATCGCCGTCGCCGACGAACCGGAGGCGGCTCGCGTCGCCAAGAAGTACCTCTCCTACTTCCAGGGCACGGTGGCTCAATGGGACTGCGCCGACCAGCGCAAGCTGCGCAAGCTGATTCCAGAGAACCGGCTGCGCGCCTATGACGTGCGCCAGGTCATTGCGACCTTGGCCGACACCGACTCGGTGCTGGAACTGCGGCCGCGCTTCGGCCGCGCGCTGATCACGGCGTTCATCCGCATCGAGGGCCGCCCGATGGGCGTGCTGGCCAACAACTCGATGCACCTGGGTGGCGCCATCGACAGCGATGCCGCCGACAAGGCGGCGCGCTTCATGCAGCTGTGCGATGCCTTCGACATCCCGCTGCTGTCGTTGTGCGACACGCCCGGCAACATGGTGGGGCCCGAGGCCGAGAAAGCGGCACTGGTGCGCCATTGCAGCCGCGTGTTCGTGACCGGCGCCAACCTCACGGTGCCGCTGTTCTCGGTGGTGCTGCGCAAGGCCTACGGGCTGGGGGCCCAGGGCATGGTGGGCGGCAGCTTCCGCGCCCCGTTCTTCACCGTCGCCTGGCCCACCGCCGAGTTCGGCCCCATGGGGCTGGAGGGCGCCGTGAAGCTGGGCTACCGCAACGAGATCGCGGCCATCACCGATCCGGCCGAACGCAAGGCGTTCTTCGACCGCATGGTGGCGCAGATGTACGAGCAGGGAAAAGGGCTGAGCGCCGCATCGCTGTTCGAGATCGACGACGTCATCGATCCCGCCGAGACGCGGCGCTGGATCATGGGCGGCCTGCGCTCCCTGCCGCCGCGCAAGCCGCGCGAGGGCAAGAAGCGCGCCTGGGTGGATACGTGGTGATCGCCGCCGCTCTTACGGGAAGCCCACGCTGCCGCTGACCGGGCGGTTTGCAGGGCCGAGCAGGTCGGCCACGGTGTTGCCGGGTGGCGGGCTGTTGGTGAACAGCGTCTTGGTGACGCCGTTGAAGCGGGCATAGCAGTCGTACGCCGGGAAGGCATCGATCAGGCCTTCGAATTCGACGTAGATCGAGCCGGGCGAGCCGCGCAGCGCGATCGTCACGGTGCCGGTGTAGTCGATATCGGCCGCCATGCCGACCAATGGGTCGCCGGCCTGCCCGACCAGCTGCACCCTGATCTCGGTCGCCGCCCGCAGGGCCGTCAGGACCGGGAATCCGACGCCGCCGCGGCCCGCCGATGTGTGGCCGGCGAACACGCCCACGCCGCCGCCGGGCGGCGCTGCCGGCGGCAGGACCGTGTAGCTGCAGCGCGACATGTTGGCGACGGCGAAGCCGGTCTGCACGCCGCTCACCAGGTTCACCTCGGTGGTGCCGGAGCTGCGATGCGTCTGCCCGACCATCCGCAGCGGCGGTCCCGACACATCGACCTCGAGGATCGACTGCATGCGGCAGCTCGCCGTCAGCGACGGGTCGAACGAACGCTGATCGCTGAGATAGCCCGCATCCAGGTCCTTGAACGTATTGCCCGGCCACAGGCGTGCGATGCCCGGCAGCGGCACCGCCGTCTTGCCGACATGGGGGCCTGCAGTCAGTGTCCGGGTGTAGCCGGAGACGGTGCGAGGGATGAATGCATTGAGCCAAAATTGGACGGTCGGCATGGTGCCTCCTTAAAGGCGCAATAAATTGCCGCGCGAATCGGGGATTCGCGTCCTGTAACGGGCGACTGGCAGTGCTCAACGCCACGAATAAAGTGCGTATTTACTCATATTCCGGAAAAGCCCGATGTTGTCAAGGGCGCTGCACGTCATGAAATTGTCAGGAACAACAAGGCGTAAGGCTTTTTCCCGGGCGGGAGCGGTGAAGCACCGCATCGCACGATGAAGCCGACGCGCCGTTGTCCGTACGCACTGCATGGATGCGATGCACGCGTTCCATGTTGCAATGCAGCATAACCTGTGCGACAAGCCCGCCGACATCGCCCAGGGACAGCGCTGGGCCGGCTTGAGCCGGCGGGAACGGCGGGTCTACAGTCAGGGGCGGTCGCAAGTCCCGCGTAGCCACACATACCGCGGTCGTGGTGGTCGCCTCGGGCGCCGCGCCGCCTTTCGGAGGGGATGTTCATGACCGATATCGTCATCGCCGCAGCAGCACGCACACCGGTGGGAAGCTTCAATGGTGCCTTCGGCGGATTGCCGGCGCACGAGCTGGGCAAGATTGCCGTCAAGGGGGCGATGGAACGTGCCGGCGTGAAGCCGGAAGAGGTCGACGAGATCATCCTCGGCCAGATCCTGCAGGCGGGCCAGGGCCAGAACCCGGCGCGCCAGGCCGCGATCAACGCCGGCCTGCCGGTCGAGAAGACGGCGTTCGCGATCAACCAGCTGTGCGGCTCGGGCCTGCGCGCGGTGGCGCTGGGCTATCAGGCGATCCGCAACGGCGATGCCAACATCATGGTGGTCGGTGGCCAGGAGAGCATGAGCCAGGCGCCGCATGTCGCGCACATCCGCGACGGCGTGAAGATGGGCGAGCTGAAGTTCGTCGACTCGATGCTCAAGGACGGCCTGTGGGATGCCTTCCACGGCTATCACATGGGCAACACCGCCGAGAACGTGGCGCAGAAATACCAGATCACCCGCGCCGAGCAGGACGCGTTCGCCTGCTCATCGCAGAACAAGGCCGAGGCGGCGCAGAAGGCCGGCCGCTTCAAGGACGAGATCGTTCCCGTCACCGTGAAGACCCGCAAGGGCGACGTCGTCGTCGACACCGACGAGTTCCCGCGGCACGGCACCACCGTCGAGGCGCTGGGCAAGCTGCGTCCGGCCTTCAGCAAGGACGGCTCGGTGACGGCGGGCAACGCCTCGGGCATCAATGACGGCGCCGCTGCCGTGGTGCTGATGACGGCGGACGAGGCCAAGAAGCGCGGCGTGAAGCCGATGGCCAAGATCGTGTCGTGGGCCACCACCGGCGTTGATCCGTCGATCATGGGCATCGGTCCGGTGACCGCCACCAAGAAGGCGCTCGAGAAGGCCGGCTGGACGGTCAAGGACCTCGACCTGGTCGAGGCAAACGAGGCGTTCGCCGCCCAGGCCCTGGCGGTCGGCAAGGAGCTCGGCCTCGATCCGGCCAAGCTCAACGTCAACGGCGGCGCCATCGCCATCGGCCATCCGATCGGCGCCTCGGGTGCGCGCATCCTCACCACCCTGCTGTTCGAGATGCAGAAGCGCGACGCCAAGAAGGGCCTCGCCACCCTGTGCATCGGCGGTGGCATGGGCATCGCCATGTGCGTCGAGCGGACCTAGCGTTCGCGCCTCTCCCGCTCGCAGGAGAAGGATTCATCGATCGTTTTTGCATTGCAGCATGACTGTCAAAGGTCTTGCTGCAGTGCAGCATTTTCGATAGAAGATTGCCCGCAGCCGGCGACAAGACACGGCCGGCAAGCAAGACGCGCAACCTGGGAGGACATCATGGCTCGCGTGGCATTGGTCACTGGCGGCACCCGTGGCATCGGGGCGGCCGTCTCCAAAATGTTGAAGGACAAGGGCTACACGGTGGCGGCGAACTACGCCGGCAACGACGAGGCCGCCAAGAAGTTCAAGAGCGAGACCGGCATCGCGGTCTACAAGTTCGACGTTGGTGATTTCGCCGCAGTGCAGGCGGCGGTGGCCCAGATCGAGAAGGATCTCGGCCCGATCGACGTTGTGGTCAACAATGCCGGCATCACGCGCGACGGCACCATGAAGCGGCTCAGCCGCGATCACTGGGACGCCGTGATCGATACCAACCTCGGCTCATGCTTCAACGTCTGCAAAGCGGTGTGGGACGGCATGAACGGCCGCGGCTTCGGCCGCATCGTCAACATCGGCTCGATCAACGGCCAGGGCGGCCAGTACGGCCAGGTGAACTACGCCGCCGCCAAGTCGGGCATCCACGGCTTCACCAAGGCGCTGGCCCAGGAGGGCGCCGCCAAGGGTGTCACCGTCAATGCCATCGCGCCGGGCTACACCGACACCGACATGGTGTCCGCGGTGCCGGCGCCGGTGCTGGAGAAGATCGTCGCCAAGATCCCCGTGGGCCGGCTCGGCAAGGCCGACGAGATCGCGCGCGGCGTGGTGTTCCTGGTGGCCGACGACGCCGGCTTCATCACCGGCTCGACGCTCAGCATCAACGGCGGCCAGCA
>DATEIF010000095.1:0-8953 GCA_035279205.1 Vineibacter sp. | reverse complement strand
TGGGAGCCCACGACCTTCCCCACTTCCTCGCCGGCCTCGGTCCCAACTCAGAGATCGACGTGCGCCACACGGTCGGGCTCGTCGATCCTATCGTGGCGAGCGACCAGAAGCCGGGCGAGCGTGTCAATGACGGCCTGCCCGAGACGCTGGAAGAGGTGGTGCGCCACTATCGCGGCCGCTACTACAAGCTCAAGGTCGGTGGCGACGTGCGCGCCGACCTCGACCGGCTCTCGCGCATCGCCGCCGTGCTCGACCGCGACGCCGGCGATTATCGCGCGACACTCGACGGCAACGAGCAGTACGACGACGTCGAGGGCATCGGCGCGCTGTGGCAGCGCATGGCAGAGACACCGGCGCTGCGCCGCCTGGTCGACTCGATCCTGTTCATCGAGCAGCCGATCAAGCGCGCCGTGGCGCTATCCAGGCCGGTCGAGCCGCTGGCCCGCCACAAGGCGCTGATCATCGACGAGTCGGATGGCGAGCTCGGCACGTTCCCGGCCGCGTTGTCCTTGGGCTATGCCGGCGTCTCGAGCAAGAACTGCAAGGGCTTCTACAAGTCGATCCTCAACGCCGCGCGGGTGGCCCGGTTGAACGCGGCAGCAGGGGCGGCGCGCTACTTCATGTCGGCCGAGGACCTGACGACCCTGGCCGGCATCTCCGTGCAGCAGGATCTGGCGCTGGTGTCGCTGCTGGGCCTCACCCATGTCGAGCGCAACGGCCACCACTTCATCGACGGCATGTCGTTCGCGCCCGAAGCGGAGCAGGCGTCGTTCACTGCCGCCCACGCCGATCTCTACGAGCGCACCGGCGGCCCGGCGCGCCTGCGCATCACTGACGGCGTGCTGCAGCTGGGCTCGCTCGCCTGTGCTGGCTTCGCCGTCGGCGGCGACACCGACACCGCCGCCCTGCGCCCGATGCCCGCCGCACCCAAGGCCCGCATCATGCCAGCCAGTGCGAGGAGTGTCTGATATGAGCCGCAGCGCTGATGCCCACGCTGGGGGCGCGCCACGCCGTGGCGCGTCATGCCTCGGCGCCACGCGCCAACGCGCCACGGAGTGGCGCGCTCTCAGCGACTGCATGACCGGCCTAGGCTATCGAAGCGAGCATCAACCATGACCACCGCCCACACCCTGCCCACGCGCTTCGCCGATGTTGCTGCGGTGGAAGACTTCATGACCGAGCCGACGCAGGCGTTGGTGGCCGACCTCGCCAAGGTGCCGGGCGACATCATGGTGCTGGGCGTCGGCGGCAAGATGGGCCCGACCCTGGCGCGCCTGGCCAAGCGCGCGGTGCCGGATCGCCGCGTGATCGGCGTCGCGCGCTTCAGCGAGGCGGGCCTGCGCGAGAGCCTGCAGGCGCACGGCATCGAGACCATCGCCTGCAACCTGCTCGACCGCGCCGCCATCGCCGCGTTGCCAACGGTGCCCAACATCGTGTTCATGGCCGGCCACAAGTTCGGCGCCACCGGTAACGAGCCGCTGACCTGGGCGATGAACGTGCAGGTGCCGGCCATGGTCGCCGAGACCTTCACCACGTCGCGCATCGTCGCCTTCTCGACCGGCTGCGTTTATCCCTTCGTCGACGTCGGGGGCGGTGGCGCGACGGAGGACGTGTCGCCGGTGCCGCCCTCGGGCGACTATGCCTGGTCCTGCGTCGGCCGCGAGCACATGTTCCAGCACGCCTCGCGGGCGCACGGCACGCCGGGCCGCCTGATCCGGCTGAACTACGCCATCGACATGCGCTACGGCGTGCTGCATGACATCGCCCGCAAGGTGCAGGGCGGCGAGGACATCGACATCACCATGGGCCATGTCAACGTGATCTGGCAGGGCGACGCCAACAGCGTCGTGCTGCGCGCGCTGGCGCATGTTACGGCACCGACATCGCCGCTCAACGTCACCGGACCGCAGACCATCAGCGTGCGCTGGCTCGCCGGCGAGTTCGGCCGCCGCCTGGGCAAGACGCCGCGGCTGGTGGGCAGCGAAGCGCCGACCGGCTGGATCAACAACGCCCAGCGCATGGTGGCCGAATTCGGTTCGCCGCGCGTGCCGCTGGAGGCGATGATCGACTGGACAGCCGACTGGCTCACGCGCGCGATGCCGACGCTGGACAAGCCGACCCACTACGAGGTCCGCGATGGCCGGTATTAGCGGTTTCACCTTCCCCCGGAGGGGGAAGGTGGCGCGAAGCGCCGGAAGGGGGATGCTCGAATTGATTCGATGTCTGCCGAGAAACATCGATTGCGTATCAACATCCCCCTTCCGCCCCTTCGGGGCACCTTCCCCCTCCGGGGGAAGGTAAGGTGCATCGCATGCATTCGAGCTCCGCCCTCACCGAACGCGATCTGCGGCCACAGGACGCCGAGGCCGTGTGGCCGCTGTCGATCGAGGCGGGCTGGAACCAGAACGTCGCCGACTGGCGCTTCATGCTGACCCACGGACGCGGCATCGGCGTCACCGACGGCGACGGTCGCTGGGTGGCGAGCGCGCTGGCGCTGCCGCTGGGGCCGGCGCTGTCATGGCTCAGCATGGTGTTGGTGACCCAGGCGCAGCGCCGCCTGGGGCTGGGCACGCGCCTGCTGAAGCACTGCCTGGCGCATGTCGAGGCGCAGGGGGCCGCCGCCGGCCTCGATGCCACCGAGCTCGGCCGGCCGGTCTATCTCCCGTTGGGGTTCCGCGATCTCTACCGGATTTCGCGCTGGCGCCTCGATCAGGCGGGCGCCGTCGTGCCGCCGCCCGCTGGCGTGCGCCTGCGGCCGATGACCGAGGTCGATGACGATCGGGTCGCGGCGTTCGACACCGCGCGCACCGTCCTGCAGCGCGGCTACATCGTTGCCCACCTGCGCGCGCGGCGGCCGGATTTGGCCTGGCTTGCCGAGCGCGATGACGGCAGCGTCGCGGGTTATGTCGTGGGCCGCGAGGGCCGCGCCGCCACGTCGATCGGCCCGCTGGCGGCCGATGACGATACCACCGGACTGGCGCTCGCCAGCCGCGCGCTGGGCGCCGCGCCGGGTCCGTTCCTGATGGACGTGCCCGACGGCCGCGGCGATCTCGCGCGCTTCCTGCGCGCCGCGGGGGGCACGGCGCCGCGCTATTTCATCCGCATGCTGAAGGGCGAGCGGCCCGGCCTGGAGAACGACCGTGCCATCTTCGCCCTGGCTGGTGCGGAGCTCGCATGACCGCCGGTAAGCGCCCCAACCGCAAGCGCAAGATCGCCGACGACACCGGTAACGCGCGCACGCGCGATCCCGAGCGCACGAAGGCGCGCATCCTGGAGGCGGCGACCGAGGAGTTCTCCCAGCGCGGCCTGGGCGGCGCGCGCGTCGATGCCATCGCCCGTCGCGCCGGCGCCAACAAGCGCATGCTCTATCATTACTTCGGCAACAAGGAGGGCTTGTTCCTGGCGGTGATGGAGAACACCTACGCCCACATCCGCACCCAGGAGGAGGCGCTGCACCTGGACGACCTGCCGCCGGTGCAGGCCATGCGCCGCCTGATGCAGTTCACCTTCCGCTATTTCCTGGCCAACCCGCACTTCATCGTCCTGCTCAACAGCGAAAACCTGCACCGCGCACGGCACATCCGTCGCTCGCCGCGGGTGAAGGCGATCAACAGCCCGCTGATCGCGGCGCTGGGGCGTGTGCTCAAGCGCGGCCGCGCTGCCGGTCTGTTCCGCGCCGGCGTCGATCCGCTGCAGCTCTACATGTCGATCGCCGGCGTCTGCTACTTCTACTTCTCCAACATCCACACGCTGTCGACCATCTTCGACCGCAACCTGCTGTCGGCACCGGCATTGGCCCGGCGCGAGCGCCACGTCGTCGACGTCATCCTGGGCTACCTGCGGGCGTAGCGCCTGACGTCTTCATGATTCGACAAGTTCATCATGAAGCGTTTGTGGCAGCCGCCGCGGCGGCAGGCGCCCGTCACGCCATGCGCGATCGCATCTGCTTGGCCTGCAGTCGGCGCGTCTCCCGCTCGGAATTCGAGTTGCCAATGTAGGGACCATACGGACCGGCGCCAGGCGTTATCACGATGCTCAAGCCTGGCATCTCGCTGAGGTATTCGAGGTCGTCGAGTTTGGTCATCGTGTAGTGTCCGACGACACCATCGTCCTTCAGCCCCATGCTACGCTGGAAGGAGATCACGGCCTCCTTGGTTGCCGGACCATACACCCTGGTGGGGTCCGTGGTGTGTTTCATATGCCCCCACGACCACAAGACAATTTTCAGTTTCTCCACGGAAGCATGCCGTTCGGGCATCCGCATCGGCGGTGAATTGCTCGCCGCAAGTTCAAGGCGCGTGTCGCCCTTGAACCATCCTGATTTGAGCTTCATCGTGCCTCCTTGGGCTAGGCTGAAGCGGTAGACACTCCTCCGTTCTCGTTATTCCGCCGCCGCGCGGCATGTCGCGCGTCACTGTTGCGGGCAGTGGCTGCAGGCACGCGAGTGTGAACACCCAGCCCTGGCAGGGTGCGCCGGAACCTGGGAAGCTGCATGTGGCGTTATCGGCCACGGAGGGGGAGGTCGGCATGCGCGCGTGTCGGTCGTTGATGATCGTGTTGTCGGCGGCACTCGCGGTCGGCGTGGCTGTATCGGGTGCGGCGGGGCAGACCGTCGATCGGCTCTATGTCATGGATTGCGGCCACAACGCTGCAACCGACCAGTCGCGTTGGTCGCCGGGCGTGAATGTCGGCAAGCCGATCGAGCTGTCCGACAATTGCTACCTGATCCGCCACGGCAATGACTGGCTGCTGTGGGACACCGGCTATCCCGATGCCGTCGCGGCCGGGCCGGTAAGCACGCCGGTGGGCACGGCGACGCGCGCCAAGACCTTGGCGGCCCAGTTGGCCGAAGTCGGCGTCAAGCCGGCCGACATCCGTTTCGTCGCCGTCTCACACACGCACGGCGATCACGTCGGCAACGTCGACATGTTCGAGCAGTCGACGCTCTTGATCCAGAAGGCCGAGTTCGACTGGGCCTTCGCGCCTGACAAGAAGCCGCCGTTCAAGGCCGAGCGGCCGCTGCGTAAGCTCGAGGGCGATCTCGACGTGTTCGGCGACGGCAGCGTCACCATCATCTCGACACCCGGCCACACGCCCGGCCACCAGTCGCTGCTGGTGCATCTGGCCAAGACCGGCTGGCTGGTGCTGAGCGGCGATGCGACGCACTTCAAGGACAACTGGGACAACCGGCGCGTGGCCTCGATGAACACCAGCGCCGAGCAGACACAGGCCTCCTACAAGCGCATCGCCGACCTGCTGGCCGACAAGAAGGCACAGCTCTGGATCAACCACGACAAGCCGCAAAGCCTGAGCCAGAAACGCTCACCCGCGTTCTATGATTGAGAACGCGGCCGAGATGCCCGCGCTCCCGGCGCTACGCGTGCTGCAGGATGTTCACCAGCTTGCCGAATGGATCGCGCACGTAAAAGCGGCGTACGCCCCAGGGCTCGTCGGCGGGCCCGTACTCGATGGCAAAGCCCGCCTGCTGCAGGCGCGCCAGCGCCACGTCGAGATCGTCGACCTCGATCGACAGGTCCGGGATCGGCGTGCCCGAACCGCCCTCGGCCGCGAAACTGATCTGGATGGCCATCGTCTGGCGCGACCCGTAGGTCGCGATCCAGCCGTGGTCCATCAGCAGATCCAGGCCCAGCGCGTCGTGGTAGAAACGACGTGCCGCGGCGATATCCGGCGTCGCCACGTTGGCGACGATCCGTTTGACGTTCATCGGTGACCTCTGGAGCGCGTCGAATGGCGCGCCGAGGCCACCCTATAGCACGAGCCCGACAAGACCTACTGGCAGGACACGCCTTGGCGGGTCTCGATGCAGCAGCGGTCCTTGCCTTCCGGCACGTAGCCGGTCACCGCGCCGCGGCGGGTCGCGAACCGGCATTGGCCCACGGGCCGATAGGTCGTGCCGCGGTCGTAATCGTGCCGCTGCGAGCGATAGTAATAGTCGTCGCGTCGGTCGATGCGTCCGTCGTGGTTGCGGTCCTGCCAGCGCCAATAGTCGCGGTCCTGGTGCCGCCAATCCTCGGCGCCGGCAGGCGTGATGATGGCTGTCGCCGCCAAGCCGGCGAGCAGCGCTGCAATGAGTGTGCGTTTCATGATGGCCTCGCCTTCCTGTCAGCAAGCCATCAGGTTTACGCACACGCAGGCAGGTGGTTCCGCCCGCCGCGGCGGTCCTTGCCTACTGACTGCGACTGCCCACGCTGCGTTCGGGCAGGTTGAAGCCGCTGGCCTTCAAGAGCTTCTCCAGGTGCGCGATGGCGTCGGCGGCGCGTGCGTTGGTGCAGTTGTTGAGTGCGGTGTTGGTGTCCATGCTGTTGCTGGTGTTGGCCGAGCGCCCGTAGCGCTCCTGCAGGCTCGCCAGCCTCTTGCAGTAGGCCGCATCGTCGGACTCGACGCTGCGCTGGGCCATCGCCGGCGATACGGCGAGAGGGGCCAGGTCCAGCGCCAGCAAACCGGCCATGATGATCGCAAGACGGTGCATCGATTGTCTCCTCGGTGTGTGGAGGACCGCGATGGTGGTCATCCCATGACACCAGGACGGCCGACCGCACCAAGAAGAGGCGCACCCGGAAATCTTTTTTTGCCGCCGAATCCTGGGCGCGGTGGCGAACGTCTTCGTTACGACGCCTGTGGCGCCGGCGTGCCGAGCCGCGCCGCCGCGGTTGCCGGCGGCTTGAAGGTCAGTGCGATGCCGACGGCGCACACGCCGAAGATCAGTGAACCGATATAGAGCCAGCGGTAGCCGGCGAAGGTATCGAACACCCAGCCGCCGGCCAGCGGGCCCAGCGCCATGCCCAGGGCCGAGATCATGGAGACGGCGCCGAACACCGTGCCCATGATGCGAGCGCCGAAATAGGTGCGCACCAGCACGGCGTAGAGCGGCATCACGCTGCCGTAGGCGAGGCCGAACAGCAGCGACAGCGCGTAGAACGCCGGCAGCGTGTTGACCGCAAGATAGAGCGACACCGCGATCGCCTGCAGCGCCAGCCCGATGACGATGGTGGGCTTGGCGCCGATGCGGTCGGCGATCAGCCCGCCGCCGATACGCCCGCCCAGGCCGGCCAGGCCCGCCGTGCTCAGCACCGTGGTGGCCGCCATCGCCGACACGCCGCAGCTCATGGCGTAGCTCACCATGTGGAAGATCGGGCCGGAGTGCGTGGCGCAGCAGGCGAAGAAGGTGAGCGCGATGATGGCGAACTGCGGCGTGCGCAGCGCCTGCGCCACGGTCATGCCGGGATCGTCCGAAACGGCGCCGGGAGCGCCGGCGACACCAGCCGCGGCCGGCGCCGGCCGCAGCAGCAGCGCGGCGGGCAGGATCACCGCCCCAACGACGATGGCCAGCACCAGCATGGCCAGCCGCCAGTCGTGGTTGGTGATGATCCAGCGCGCCAGCGGCGCCACCGTCACCGAGCCCATGCCCATGCCGGCCGACACCAGGGCGGCGGCGAGGTTGCGGCGATGCTCGATCCAGGCCATCGCCAGCGCCGTCAGCGGTGCGAAGAAGGCGCCGGCAGCGACACCGACCAGCACGCCGAACAGCACCTGGAAGGCCAGCAGCGACGTGGTCTGGCTGGCCAGCGCCAAGCCGGTCGCCAGCAACGCGCCGCCCAGCATCACCACGTTGCGCGCACCATAGCGATCCGACAGCGCGCCCCAGCCGAACGACGCCACGCCCATGCACAGGAAGTTCAGTGTCGATGCCGCCGAGGTGCCGCTGCGCGACCAGCCCGTCGCCTCGGTGATCGGGTTCAGGAACACCGCGAGCGAGAACATCGCGCCGAAGCCGATGCAGGTCACCACCATGCCCACACCGACGATCACCCAGCCGTAAGACACTTTCATGTTCGCTCCCGACCGCGCGGCTCGTGACGGCCGCGGCGGCGCGCACGATCATGGCCGGTTCATGGGCTTTATCCAACGCGCAATCGGCATGCCTGCCGCGCAGCCGGCCATCCGGCTTGGGGTACCACTCCCAAATGGGAGTATCGCGCGGTGGGTTGGCGGGTGCACGCTCGATGGTTCGTATAGGAGAACGCCATGATTTTCCTGGGCGAGCATTGGTTTGAATCGGCGGCCAGTACCCAGGCGAAGATCGGCCCCATCGTCATCCGCCCCGATGGCATCAAGGATGACCGCAAGGCCCGGCAGTATATCGGGTCGGTCCTGGGCATGCTGCGGGCGATGGAGAATGCGACGCAGACGGGCAAGGCCGTGCTCACGACGATCCGCTTCCACAACCGTCCGGTGCTGATCTTCCCGTACGATGGCCAGCTGGGCCGCTGCAATGCATGGGCGCGCAGCAGCTGGGGGATGTTCTCCGCCACCGTGTCGTTCACGCCCTTCCTGAAGGGTGACCGCTCGCGGTGCGCCTGCTCGCAGGGCGGCGTGTATGCGGCCTCCTTGTTGCCGCATGAGCTGCTGATCCACGAGCTCACGCATATCGTGCGGGCGGTATCGGGCACCCTGGGCAAGCTGCGTCAGGGCGACGAGGAAGAGCTCGCGGTCATGGTCGCCAACATCTTCGCGGTCGAGATCAACCGCCGCCCGATCGACGACTATGTGCACGGCGACGAGGTGACCGGCGATCTCGCCACGTTCTCCCGCGACTACCACGACGAGAACTTCGAGATGATCGAGGCCTTCTGCCGGCAGAACAAGCAGCTCGCCGTCAAGCTGGCCCGCGTGAAGACCGCCTTCAATCCGCTGTTGCAATACATGAACGAGGCGCGTCCGCCGGAATGGCCGGGGCGCTAGTCCCTGGAATCGCTGGTCGCTGGCACACCTGTCATCCCGAGCGTAGCGAGGGATCTCCCGCGAATGGCGCACCATGCGTCGATCGCAGGAGATCCCTCGCTACGCTCGGGATGACAGTCGCGACTCGCCTTCCACCGATCGCCGGTACCAGAGGGTGCCGGCGCCGCTATTCCTTCGCCATTGTCAGTCG